>JAUWTC010000065.1 GCA_030609785.1 Holophagae bacterium | reverse complement strand
CGTCGTCGTCCGGGCGGTCAATAACCGGTATCTGGATGTCCAGGTGCGCCTGAGTTTCAGGGAGGAGTTGCCCGAGGTTGAGGCGGCTGTTCGCCAGGAGGTGGAACAGGTTGCCCAGCGGGGTCGCATCACCGTTCAGGTGGATTTCCAGCGGTTGGAGGCTCCCAACTCCCGGGTTCTGGTCAACCGGAGTGGACTCGAGGACCTGATGACACAACTCGAGGGATTGGCTGTTTCAGCCGGCGATCTTCTGGCCGTACCTGGACTGGTCAACGTCACTGCCGAATCGGCCGTGCTTAACGAGGACGAAGTATCGGCTCTCCGGCGGGTTGTGGCCGGGGCAGCTCACGCTTTTGCGGGGATGCGCGGCCAGGAAGGCGCCCGACTGGCCGAACAGATCGGCCTCGATCTCGGGGAGATCAAGACATTTCTCGACTGGTTCGAACCCCAAACGGATCAGTTCCGGCGCCGGGTGTTCGACCGTCTACGGGAAAAGGTCGGCGAGTTGCTCGAGGGCCGCGGGGTCGACGAGGAGCGCCTGGTGCACGAGGCGGCATTGCTTGCGGATAAGACCGACGTGTCCGAAGAGGTCGTCCGCCTCAGGACCCACCTCGAGAGTTTCACCAGGCGACTGGGCGAGAGCGGACCTGTCGGCCGCGCACTGGACTTTCTCTGCCAGGAGATCCACCGGGAGCTCAATACTCTGGGTACCAAATGCCGGGAACTGGGCATCGCGGACAGGGTTGTCGACGCCAAGGGGGCTGTCGAGCGTATTCGGGAGCAGGTTCAGAATTTGGAGTAGGGGAGGAGCTCTTAGCTCTCAGCCGGGCACCGAGACGCTTGCAAGACGAAAGGAATAGCCACAAAAAGGTACAAAGAGGCCCAAAGAGCCAACTGGATGACCGGAAACCACCTCAAGGTGTCCGACCCGCCTTTGGGGCCTTCTTCCAACCTCGGCCTTCGGGACCGCTTCGCGCCCCCGCTCGGCGCATTGCCTCAAAAGGCGAGGTTGCGGATCTCGGGAGTTGTTCGCCTCTTGAGGCAATGACCTCGGCGGCCTACGGCGTCAGCCGAGACTCGATTGCTAACGGCACGGCCGTGGGGTGCCCGGTGTCGCCCTTCTTCACATCGACGGCTCAATCGGGAGCCCTGCCCGGTGAAGAGAGGGCGCACCCCGCACGCCCCGTCCGAGAGGGCGCTCGTGTTTGCCGACGCGGTCGATGCCGCCGCCCGATCTTGAGAGCGCCCAAAACGCCGAGCCGGGACGTGCCATTCATGCCTTTCTCTCTGCGCAGCCCCCCCGATGACGGTGAAGCTGCGAGAAAAGGCATGAGTGGCAATCCACGGCGGTCACCTCTGCGATCGAGCGTTGGCCGAGGGCAGCAGGCCGCCGAGGTCGTTTTCCTCAAGGGCAAAGCTCTCCCGAGTCCACCCCTGTTGCCCTTGAGGAAAATGCGCCGAGCGGGTTCGCGCTTGCGCGGATCCGAAGGCCGGGGCTGGAGACACGGTCTGGGGCAGGGGCCGCGACGGCAAGCAGCGGCAGATCGCAGCGGCGGTGGGCCGGGCCAATTTACAGGGGACACTACTCTTCTCCATCTTCGAACCCCATGGTTGCATATTATTGTCAATATCAAACGAGTGCGATAACCTGCAATCAATGAATGATCAATCGTGCAGGGTGGGGGTTTCCTCTGAGAATCGGGTTGGTTTTCCAATTCTGAGGATGCTTTTCCCTGCAACATCGTGTTTGTTATTGGTATGTTAGGTGCACAAAATATCATGAAAAAATATTATTTATTTTTATTACTTCTAATATTAATAATCACTACTCTTTCAGCCTGTCACAAAGCAAAAGACGTGAATGAAATCCCTTTAACAAGTAAATATCCAATAGCCAAATATCCAGAGAAAGTTGGCGAATGGCCTGCTTTAGCAAAAAGTGGAGCTGGTTACTTCTATGATGAGGTTTTAGAATATAGAGTTTGGTGTCATCCTGAAAATGGAGCACCAGATATAGACAACGGTAACGATTATTATCGTGCTTTTCCTACTTATGAGCAGGCTTTATCTTTTACAAAAGAAACAACAGGTGCTGAAGAACCGTTGGTTCTTGTGCGACAATGGGAACATGTGAATGAGCCTGAGCCAGGTATATTTGAACACATAAAAGGTGAAAGAATAGCTGAGTGGCAAGTCGAATGGTTGCAAAGAGGTTTTAGAAAACCAGACGATATAGAGAAGTTTATTAAAGAAAATAGTGCCCCAAAAGGCACCTAAACGGTGCCAAACGGTGCCAGGCTTTAGAACGCGGAAACGGGAAACGGTGCCAAAAACGGTGCCACAAAAACGGTGCCAGGCTTTAGGACCTTAGGAAGTTGCGAACGGTTCCATGTTTGCGCATCAAGAGCATCTTTGGAGGAGCAACGGCTTGCCGGGGTACTCCTGCTCGCTGGCGCGGTCACCTGCCGCGGTCGCTGCGATCTGACGCTGTTTGCTGCCGCTGTTTACTGTCGCTGTGTGCTGGCGCTGCAAACTGAACCTGGCCAATGATCCTGAAGCTGGATTCCATCCCCGGCCTTCGGGAGCGCGCGAAGCGCACTCCCGCTCGGTGCATTTTCCTCAAGGGCGACATTTCAGAATTCGGGAGAGCATCGCCCTTGAGGGAAACGACCTCGGCGGCCTACGGCGTTGGCCGAAATTCGGTTGCTGAGGGTGTCGCCGAGCGTTGCCACCCTTGACGTTGTCCGCATCGTTGCTCAGTTCGGGAGACCGGCGCAGGACAACATCAAGAATGGCACGCGCCGTTGGAGAGGGGCGCTCTTGGATTTTGGGATGATCGTCGGCTTCAGCGACAGGAGGCGGCGTCTTCGACTGGGCAGGGTCGTACGCGACCCTAACCCATCGTGACGAGGATCGCCGTTGCGACGGTGAAGTAGACCGTCAGTGCCAGGGAGTCGTTGATGGTCGAGACCAGTGGACCGGAGGCGACCGCCGGGTCGATCTTGAACAAATCGAGGACCAACGGCATCGCAGCGCCCAGAAGGCTGGCGGCCGACATTCCGATGGCCATGGCCAGGCCCAGCGCCAGGCCGATCAACGGGTTGCGGCCGAACAACATGCCGAGTCCACCGGCCATCGCACCGCACACTGCGCCCATCAGCAGGGCTACGCCAACTTCGCGAATCACGTGGCGGAAGAATCTATTCCGGGGCAGGGTGTCCAGGGCCAGGCGGCGCACGGTCGTCGTCGAGGATTGGAGCGAGGTGTTGCCGGCCATCGCCATGATCGCCGCTGTGAAGACCGAGATCTGCTGGTACATTTCGACGTTCCGGGCGGCTGAAATCTGGACCATGGTCGAAATTTGGGTCCCGGCGAGGCAAACCAGGAGCCACGGAAGACGATAGCGCGCCACGTGAAGGAGCGATTCGGACTCCTCCTCCTCAGCCGAGGATCCGGCCAGACGGTAGATGTCTTCGGTCGCCTCTTCTTCGATGACCTCGAGGATGTCGTCGACGGTGATGGCGCCCATCAGGCGGTTGGTATCGTCAACGACCGGGAGGGCGGTAAACCCGTACTTGTCGACCTGGTCTGCGACCTCCTCCTGGTCGGTGTCCAGGGTGACCGAGATGACGTCGGTGGACATGATATCGCCCAGGCGGGCTGTGGATTTGGCGGTGACCAGGCGGCGCAGGCGGACGAATCCCATCAGTGTGTGGTCTGAGTCGACGACGTAGAGCGAGGCCGTGATGGTATCCGGGTCGGCGCCTCGCAAAACGGTGATTGCGTCGTCAACGGTGGCCTCGGGGGTCAAAGCCACCACCTCGGGGTTCATCAATCCGCCGGCGGTGTCCTCGGGATAACGGAGCAGGTCGCGGAGGACTTCTTCGTCCTCTTCCTTGATGTGGTGGAGGACCTGTTCGCTCTCGTCGTCCTCCAGCTCTCCGATCAGGTCCGCGGCTTCGTCCGCCGGCATGCTCTCGGCGATGCGAGCCAGCCTGATGGGGTCGATGTCTTCAACCAGCTCGGAACGGATCGATGCCGTGGTGTCGTTGAGGACGGTTCCGGCGGCCTCATGGTCCAGGACTTCGACGATGCGTTGCCGATCGTCGGCGTTGAGGAGGTCGAGCCAGTCGGCAATGTCCTCAGGTCGCACCAGGCGCAGGAAGATCTTCAGAGCCCCCTCCTCGCCTTCGTGAAGCAGCGCATGCAGCTCCTGGACGAGTTCAGTTTCACTCCTGGTGTCAGTCACTGGCTTTTCCTGCCTTGTCTTGCAACTTCATTCTGGACCCCCTATTCAGCGGGGCTCAGTGCCGTTGAAGGGGATGGGTTCAGGGAACAGGGGTCAGGGCATGTCCTATGGCTCGCGTTTCCCTCATCCCTGAATCTTCCAAGTCCGTACAAATATCATGAAATCTACCGTTTAAAGAACCCGCTCGCCGACTTTGAGCCGCCGCCCAGGTCTGCGAGTTTCTGGTTCAGGTCCCGAATCCTCTCGTTGAGGGCATTGGTCTTCTTTTCGAGATCTTCCCTGAGGCGTTGATTCTCGCCCTTGATCTGGTCCATCTCTCGTTTGCTTTCTTCGCTGGACCCGGAATTCTGCTCCAGCGTCAGCCTCAGATCGGTAACCTCGGCCTCCAGATCGGCAATCCGCTCGTCTTTTTCCTGAAATTTGACCTGATGGCGTTCTTCCAGTTCTTCATAAAGACCCTTGGTTTCGAGCAACTCGGTAATCTGTGAAAAGTCCGCTGCCGATGGTGCCATTTTTCCCTCCCTGAACTTCTCTTCGATGCTGGGGAACATCTTTCTGAGCTTGAGCGACAGGTCCTCTGGATCCCAGGATGCCTTGACGGCCTCGTCATAGGCGATCACGTCGTGGGCCAGGAGGCCGATCAGGCTCTGGTTCATACTCTGCATTTTGTAGTAGTTGACACTCTTCTCCATCTCCTCGGCGATCTCCTTGATTTCGCCCAGCTCAATGTGCCTGGAGATTTTCGGAGCGTTGATGAGGATTTCGACGGCGGGCAGGCGGGCCGTGCCCTCTTTGTTCTCAACCAGGGTCATCGACACGATCGCTTTGAGGACCAGCCCCAGTTGGTTCCGGACCTGATCCTGCTGGTCAGGAGGGAAGGCGTCGATGATGCGGTCGATCGTTTGTGCCGCCGAGTTGGTGTGGAGTGTTGAAAAGACCAGGTGCCCGGTCTCAGCTGCGGTGATGGCCGTGGAGATCGTCGCCAGATCTCGCATCTCACCGACCATGATGACGTCGGGGTCCTGGCGCATGCAGTTTCTCAAGGCCTCCTGGAAGCTCGGCGTGTCCGTTCCTACTTCGCGCTGAGAAATCGTCGCCTTGTCGTCGGAGAAGAGGAACTCGATGGGGTCCTCGATCGTCACGACGTGACATGGCCTCGAGGTGGCGATCTTATGGACCAGTGCAGCAAGGGTCGTTGATTTTCCGGTGCCGGTCGGTCCGGTGATCAGAACCAGCCCGCTGGGAATATCGGTGAATGTCTCGATGACATCGGGGAGGTTGAGTTCCTCGATCGTGAGGATGTCGTAAGGCACCCGGCGGAAGACCGCGGCCATTGTGCCCCGCTGCATGAACACGTTGCACCTGAAGCGTGCAACTCCGGGAACGCCATACCCGATGTCGACCGCTTGCTTTTCCGAGAAAATTTGGCGGAGAGTCGGGGTCATCACCGGTTCAAGCATCTTTTCGATGTCGTTGGGTTTCAGCGGCGTGGCCTTGACCGGGATCAGACGTCCCTGGATCCGCAGCAGTGGCGGCCGCATGGGTTTCAGATGGAGGTCTGAGGCCTCCTTCTTCGTCATAAACATCAGCAGCTCTTTGAGCTCCACGAAAACCTCCGATCTCATATGATACAGCAACCAAATCCGTAAGGTCGGGGAAGGTCGAGATGGAGACTGGAGACCTAACCTGCTTCGACCCGGTTGCGCCCGCGACCCTTAGCTCGATAGAGGGCGCTGTCGGCGGCCAGACAGAGGGCTTCGTGTGTTTGATCTCGCCCCGGCATCGTCGATGCTGTTCCGATGCTGATGGTGACGATGCCCGTGGTTGGCGAACCCTGGTGGGGGATGGCGCACTTTTCGACCAGGCGTCGGAGGGTCTCGGCCATGCCGGTTGCAGTCGCGGTGTCGCAGTCGGGTAGCAGAACGGCGAATTCTTCTCCCCCGTAACGAGCCAGGAGGTCGTTTGCTCGGCGGAGGCCGCCTTTGAGTACCTCGGCCAGTCGTTGAAGGCATTGGTCGCCCTTGGCGTGGCCGTAGCTGTCGTTGTAGGCCTTGAAGTGGTCGACGTCGATCATCAAGAGCGCGACCGATGTGTGTTCCCGTTGGGCACTGGCCCACATTCGGTCCAGGGTCTGGTCGAATGACCGGCGGTTTGCGACCTTGGTCAACGGGTCAATCAGGGACAGGCCCTCCAATCGAAGATTGGCCTTTTCCAGTTCCTGGGTGACGTGAAGGAGTTCGCCGGTCCTTTCTTCGACCTGTTGGGCCAGGATGCTCTCTCTTCGGCGGATGGCCGCCGTGCGCATGGAGGCGACGCCGAATCCGAGGGCAATCAAGGCGATCGCGCTGAGGATGAGGAACTCCATGGTCTGGTAGAACCTGGGCTCAACGACGAACTCGAATCGGGTCGTCTTTTGACCCCACGTGCCGTCAGCGTAGCCCGCAACGATCTCCATGGTATGGGCGCCGTGAGGAAGATGGGTAAAAAAGGCGGAACGACGTTGGCCGGCGTCAGTCCAGCCGTCGCTCAGATCACTGAGCCGGTAGCGAAAACGGAGACGCTCGGGGGCGACGAAGGAGGTGGCCGTGAATTGGACCTCCATCGTGCCCGCGTCGGTTCCAACGGTGACCGGGCCCGGCGGCATTGTGATGCCGTTGATGATGACTTCGCTGACCAGGACTTCCGGTGGTTCAGGAATTGCCGGCAGCCTTGCGGGATCGAAGGCGGCGACGCCCTGTACAGTGGGGAACCATAGGAGGCCGTCTTCAGATCGCCAACCCGCCGGTTGGCTGCCTCCGTTGCATTCGTCTGTGGCCATGCCGTCCCATCGGCCCAGGGCCCGGTAGGTCAGTGGATCCCGGCCCCCCAGCGCCTTTTCGAGGAGATCGCCGGCGTCAATGCCGAAGATGCCGCGATTGCAGCTCATCCACAACCGACCCTGATCGTCAGGGAGCATTCGGTAGATGACGTCGTCGAACAGGCCGTCCGCTGTGGTGACAGTGCGGATGCCGTCCGAAGTCAACAAATTGATGCCTCCGCCGTTGGTTCCCACCCAGATTCGTCCGTCGTCGTCCTCGAAGATCGAGAGTACGCTGGGATCGGTCAGGCCGTCGGCGGGAGTCAGGCAGGCTATCGAACGGTCTTTCAGGGAACATATGCCGCCGCTGGTACCGATCCAGAGTGTGCCGTCCCTGCCGGTGTGCAGACTTCTGATCAAATTGGTCGCCAGGCCGTCTTCGGTGGTCAGAACGCTCCAATCTCCGTCTGAGTATGCGGCCAGTCCACCGCCGTAGGTTCCGACCCAGATGGTGCCGTCGGCGGTCTCTCCGATCGACCACACCGTGTCGTTGGGCAGACCGTTTGCGGTGGTCCAGTGTTTGCGGTGTCCTTCGAAGAATCGGCTGATGCCGGCCCCATACGTCCCGACCCACAGTGCGCCGTCAGAACTCAGATGGAGGGCAAAGACGTCGTTTTCCGGCTGGCGAGCGCCCAGTGGCATCGGCTGGATCCTGCCGTCTCGAATCAGCTGCAGGCCGCCGTTGCTGGTGCCGACCCATATGCCGTGTCCCGGCTCTTCGAGCACGACTCGGGCCATGCCGCCGATGCCCTTTGGGCCTGACTCATAGACCGTGAACGGGCTGTCCTTGAGCCGGACTGTCCCGGCCGCCGCGGTTCCGACCCAGAGATTGCCTTCCCTGTCCTCCCCGATGGAGTTGATGAGGTCGTCACCGAGACCGTCATCTCGGGTGATGGCCGTAATGGTGCCGTTCGTCAGGCGGTCGAGACCTCGGTAGGTTCCGATCCAGAGATTGTGGTCCCGGTCTTCGTGGAGGTGTGTGATGCGATCACTGGTCAGGCCGTCAGCCGTGGTCAGGGTGGTAAAGGCGCCGTCTTCGTACCTGGCCAGGCCACCCCCGAAGGTGCCAAACCACAGGTGATCGGTTGAATCCAGGAAGATCGTCCACACGTTGTTGTGAGGCAGGCCCTGGATCGTCGTCAGATGTTCGGCCCTTTCACTCTCGAGACGCCAGACGCCGTCACCTTCCGTTGCGACCCAGAGGATGCCGGTCTGGTCGACCTCGAGGTCGAGGATCAGGGTGCTGGTGACCGCGTCGATGCGCTCAGGGGTGGTGACCCCCGAGTCCAGGCGGAAGAGCCCGTGTCCACGGGTCCCGATCCAGAGACTGCCGTGTGCGTCCTCGAGGAGGCAGCGGACTTCGGTCGTCGGCGTTTCGGCAAAAAAGGCCGTGTGCAGGGTGCCGTCGGGATCCAGGCGGGCCAAGCCTCCCCCACCGCGCATGCCGATCCAGAGGTTGTTCTGTCGGTCTTTGAGCAGTGTGCGGACGTTGCGAGCGGGCAGGGCAGGGTTGGAATGTGTGTCCCAGATTCGGAAGCTGACGCCGTCGAAACGTGCCAGGCCCTCCTGGGTGGCAAACCAGAGATATCCACGGTGTCCCTGGACAATGGACTGCACCGTATTTTGAGGCAGGCCGTCCTCGTTATTCCACACGCGCAAACTGTACTGCGTGGGGTGAACTTCCGGGTCGAGCGCCACGAGTGGCAGGGCCCAGGTCACGGTTACCAGAGTCGCGATGACCCTGACGGCCAACCCGGTGCAGTTGATTCCTCTCATCAACACTGGTGCAGTGTAGCAACCCGGGTCAATAAAAATCATGACTCTTGATGAAGGCTTTTCCCTGAAGCCTTTCGAAGCTTCGGGCCTTGACCGAAATCGTGCCGTCCTGGATTTGCAGGGGACCCTCGATCAGCAACCAGGGTGAGGTGACGATCAACTGTCGGTACTGGCGGTAGAGGTTGGGTTTGATGATGGCCTGTACCGTTCCGCCTTCGTCTTCCATGGTCAGGAAGACGAAGCCCTTGGCCGTGCCGGGGCGTTGGCG
>JAUWTC010000143.1 GCA_030609785.1 Holophagae bacterium | reverse complement strand
CCGGCTGGCAGCTGTCGCACGGTGAACGGAGCCGGGTGTTCGTTGCGCGAGCTCTGCTTCAGGGCCCCGAAATTGTCGTCCTCGACGAGAGTCTGGGGCCCCTCGATCCCGAAAACCGGCTCGCCGTGATGGCGTGTGTTGAGCGGCATGCTGGGACGCTTGTTGTTATTGCTCATCCGTGAAGGCGATTCATCCTTGACCTCCGGGTTTCAGATGTTGGCTTCTCTTGGAGCCGCGATATCACAATTTACTGTTCCACCCTAAAAATCTAAAAATTTCTCCATGAGTCATAATACTATGTTATGAATGTTAGGGGTCAAGTTTGTGTTCTGCGTCAAAAGATGAATAAAGACGTCTTGCCACAGATCGGAGTGCAAAACAGTGACTGACCTCAATATTCCCGGTGCCGGCATTGGATTCGTCGGCAAGGGGAGGGATGGGATGAGGGGAAACCGATCTTGACTGACCGCCGCGAATGGGTTGGGGCCGGTGCCGAGCAGGAAATCCAGAAGGTCATTCGTGATCGGTCGATGTGCCGCCGACAGGCTTCGTGGCCTCAAGGGGAAGCGAGGGAGAGGATTGGAATGGCCAATGAAGAAAGGTATTCTCCGAACGAGATTCAAAACGAGATAGTGCCGCCCCACCCTGAAACTGTCATTGATCTTCACACGCACCTGGTTGGCGCCAGATACCTGACCCTTCAGGGATTCCCCGAGGAGAAGGGTGCCGCCGACCGACTCGTCGAACCGGCAAAGAGACTCCTTGGTCTCCTGGCCGGGAAAGCTGATCTCATCCCGGGTTCCCACCGCGCCGCGATCGAAGGCCTCGGCGAGACTGACAGTCTCGAATCGCCGGCTGATCTGTTGACGGTCGTGGCCTCGCAGGAAATGGCCAGGCGGGTCGTGAGCAAAGGGCTGATCACCTTCGAGGGGTCCAGAGCGGCCGGCGCGGCTGCCGGCCTGGCCGTTTTGAGATCCGACGAGTTGTACGCGGTTCTTGAAGAAATTGAGGAATTGGCCTGGCCAGAGGTGTGCGCTGATATCGCCCGAAACCACATCGACGACGTGGAAGACCTCATCAATCATCTCGAACACATACGGGTTTCGACGGACTTCGACATGCTCGATCAGGTCGGAGACTGGGTGTTTCGACGGTTCCGTCGATCACTTCTGTGGCTTCTGGAAAAGTTGCGTTCGACGACTCTCGGAAGGCTCTTCGCCACGCCGTTGGATTGCTTCAAGTTCTTTCTTCTGATGTTGTCCAAGGAGGCGACCCTGCTTGAGGCTCTTTACGCCCACTGCTCGCGGGAGCGGATCCCCATCTTGACCTACTGTTCACCGGTTGGTCTTGAGGCATTCAAGGGTTCGAAAGTCCTCTGCGATCCTGATTATTGGCTGGGGGCGTTGAACGATTACCGCGACTTCACGCTCTGCTACGGGCACGCGGGAGGAGGCGGCGAAAAGATCGTGGATCCGGAAACCGGATCGGAGGTCGCCTATTTCGGCTGGTGCTCAAAGAACGACGAAGAGTGGGCCGATGACCACAATTTCGCCCGCAAGGTGGTCGAACATTGCTGCCGATTTCCCAACGTGTTCTGCGACTTTTCGTATTTCGGCGCCATCGTGAATGATCGGGAAAAGGCGACCCATCTCAAACGAAACTTGATCGCTGCGCTCGGCGGCCCAAATGGCGATCTCCACTTCGGGAAAAAGGTCATGTACGGCTCCGGTTGGCACATGCCGAAAATAGCCGGGCACGCCGCCGAATTCCTGGCGTTTTGGAGGGAGTTGTTTGACGATCCTCGGATCGCTTCGTATAGAGATGCGTTTTTCTTCAAGAATGCCCTGCGGTTTCTTGGTCTTGAAAGTATGGTTCAGCGGCACGAGCGGGGATCGACACCCGTACTCTCCGCTTCGACGACGCGTTTTTTGCGGAGCTTGGAGGGCCGTAGTGACCCTTGAGCTCAACTGAGAGCTCCTGCGCTACCATGTTCCTCTATGTGGAGCCTTGGCGATCGTGTGTGGAGTCGGTTCAATCTGGAGATGGGCCCGGGCTGGGTTGTCGAGAGTGACGACCGGCATGTGGTCGTCGAGTTCCTCGACGGCGGTGAGCGGCTGCGTTTTGCGGTTTCGACGGATGTCCTGGTTCTCCTGGTCGTGACCGAAGGTGTGGCGGCGCGGCTGGAGGACGATGGGTCGAGTGTTGTAGTCGAGGCTCTCCTCGACGGCGACCGGTGCCGACTGGAAGACGGTCGTATTTTTCCAACGGTCGCCGTGTGGCCGCTGCCCGAACGAGAGAACCCGGTCGAAAGGCTCGCACGGGGCGATATCGACAGCGGTGCGCATTTTCTCAACCGATTGCAGGCTCTCCGCCTGGAGCGGGTGCGCGAGGCCGAGGGGCTGGGTTCATTTCTGGGAGGAAGGATCCGGCTCTACCCCCACCAGCTCTACGCCGCCGAGAGGGCGTGTGCGACAGATCCGGTCAGGTGGCTTCTGGCCGACGGGGTCGGGCTGGGGAAGACCGTCGAGGCCTGCCTGATCATGAACCGGTTGATCCATACGGGGAGGGCCGACAGGACGGTGGTTGTTGCCCCCGATGCCTTAACGGTTCAGTGGCTTGGGGAACTCTGGCGCAAACATCATCATGCTTTCGTTCTGTTGGATGAGAAGCGCATCGCCGACGTTGAACGGGAGCAGGGGACCAAGTTCAATCCATTTGAGGTCCACCGGCAGGTCGTCATTGCGATCGAAACCCTGTGTGCCGATCCACGACTTGTCACGATGGCGGTTGACGCCGGGATCAATCTTCTGGTGGTCGACGAGGCCCACCATCTGCAGCGCCCCCTGGGTCACCCCGGGAATCCGGCCTATCGGGCGATCGAAGCGATCGCTCAGGAGGGGCGAAACGTCCTGCTGTTGACCGCGACGCCCCTGGAAGACGATGCACTGGGTTTTCTTCGCCTGGTGGAGTTGCTGCGGCCCGACGAGTTCGGGCGGGAGGAACAGTTGTTGGAGCGCCTCGACGACCGGACACCCCTGCCGCCGTGCACCAGCGCCACACGAGCCGTGGACATCGGAGGTTGGCCGCCCCGCACGCCCCAGCCGGTGGTGATCGAGGAAGCGCAGTGGAGGCCGTTCGAGAGGCTCGAACAGGCCCTACGTCGCTTGGATACGGACACGCCGGTTGCCAAGGCTTCCAAGGCCCGATTGGTGTTCGAGGCGTCCGCCGTTCCGTCGATGGTGCCCAAGCTGTTGAAGGCGGCCGACCCCGAGATCGAGGCCCTCGCGGCCGAAGCCGGCCGACACGATCCCCGCCTGGCCTACCTGATTGACCATGCGCCCGAATGGAGGAAACAGGGCGACAAAACTCTTGTTTTCGTAGCTCGGCGGGAGAGCCTGGAGCTGATCAAGACAGCGCTGGAACGCCGCGCCCATCTTCGGGTAGCCCTTTTTCACGAGGACTTGCCGACCCGAAGGCGGGATGTCGAGGTCGCCCGATTTTCGTTGCCAGACGGCCCGTCCATCCTGTTGACGACCGAGTGCGGAGGCGAGGGACGCAACTTTCAGATGTGCCGACGTTTGGTGCTGTTCGACCTGCCATGGCAACCTGGCGTCGTCGAACAACGGATCGGCCGTCTGGACCGAATCGGCCGGGATCGCCCAACCGAGATCGTCTACTTCCGCCCCCCCTCAGGAGTGGCGGGTGCGGTCGTCAGGCTGTACGAGGCCATGGGTCTATTCGAGCAGAGCCTCGGAGGCATCGACCGCGAGTTGCGGCACATCGGCCGGGAAGTCGAGAGGGTCGCCGTCGATGGGCCCGAGGTGCTCGATGTTGACATTTTTGAGGCAGTACTCAAGACCGCGGAGGCGGCCCGAACCCGGGTTCAGGAGGCGGCGTTCCACCAGCTCCACCGCGAACCCTTCCAGCAGAGCATGGCTGATGAGATTCTCGGCCGGGTTCCTCCGAATCTGGAGGGTCTGACCAAGGAGGTTATTCTCGAAGCGGCCGCTGCTTTCGGGTTCGAGGTTGAGCAGCAGCGAGGAGAGGATCGGTGGTTCATTGCCCTCGGGGGGGAGGCCCTGGTGGAGAATCTGCCCGGGGTGCCGGACGAAAGCCGATTCCTGGGTACCTTCAGCAGGGAAGAGGCCGTCACCAACGAGTCTCTGGATTTTTTCTCGTCCGGCCACCCGCTGGTCGAGGGCGTATTGGAAGAGCTGCATCAGGGCACTCGAGGCCGGACCGCCTGCTTCGTGGCGGTGGGTGACGAAGAGGTGTTCGGCCTGTTGGCGCTCTTCAAGCGGGAGGGTGACATCGAGGCCGTTGCGGTCGATGCCCGGGGTCGGCTCCGGCCGGACCTCGCCGAGGTGCTGACCGCGCCCGAAAGTGACCTCAAGTCGGCTGACGGTCGCCGCTGGGCTTCGGTGCCCGGGTGGGGTGACGCCATTCGACGAATGGCCGCAGCCATTCCTGACCATGGTGTGCCACAGGCCCTGGCAGCCTTTCGAATCAACCCTGACGACCGCAAAGGAGGCCGCCATGCCGGTCAATGAGGGTGTTTTCTCGCGGTTCCCTACGATGGTGACCGATCGCCTGGTCTTGGGCCAGTTCGAACCTGGGGATGCCCCCGAGGTTTTTGGGCTTTTCGCGTCCCGGTCATGGCTCCGATATGTGCCAAGGGAGGCCCTGGACGATCCCCAGCAAGGGGTCGAGAAGGTGCGGGTTTTGACCGAGGCATTCGACGGCCATTCGGCGATCTGGTGGGCCTTTCGCCAGGAATCGACGGGAGATTTCGTCGGCTACGGCGGCCTGTTCGAGATCAACCGCGAGCATCACAAGGCCGAGGTCGGCTACGGCTTCAATCCTGAGTTCTGGGGGCAGGGATACGCAAGCGAAGCCGTGCGGCCGATCGTCGACTTCGGTTTCGAAAACCTCGGCCTGCATCGGATCTACGGATTGATCGATCCCGACAACGTCGCCTCGATCAGGGTCCTGGAGAAAATGGGCTTTGACCGGGAGGGGGTCCTGAAAGGCAGCGCCTTCGCTCGAGAACGCTACTGGGATCAGTGTCTCTACGCGCGGGTGGTGGGGTAGCTCTCAGCTCCCGGCTGACGCTGAATCTGCAGACTGACGCTGTACCTGAGGCTGAACCTGTCCCGGTCGCTGCCCTCTATCCCTGACCCTGGATTCCAACCCCGGCCTTCGGGAGTGCGGATCGGCACCCCCGCTCGGCCGTTTCCTGGAGGGGCGACATGATCCGAATCGGGAGAGTACCGCCCCTCCGGGAAACGACCTCGGCGGCCTACGGCGTCACCGGGAGACTCGGTGGCAAACGCGCTCCCCGTGGATTGCCCGGCAAGACTTTCTTCGCGACGTCTTTGGCCTCGGGAGGTATGCTCGGTGAAGAAAGCCATGCCCGGCACGTCCCGTCCGAGAAGGCGCTCGTGGAAACCGCAAGACGCCAAGACCGCGAAGATGGCACGAAGAAAACCAAACTGAACCACAAAGAGCACGAAGCACCCGAAAGAATAGCTACGAGAAGGCCCTTTCCCTCATTTCCTCTTTGCGTTCCCTTTGCGCTCTTAGCGCTCTTTGCGGTTCAATTGTCTTTTGTCTCCGACTTTGCCGGGTTAACCCTTTGGGACGATCGCTGCTGCCAGCAGGCGGTACTGCGCCTCGGTGTTGTAGAGCTGGGCCGAGATGCGCAGCAGGCGGTGCGGTGGGGCCGGCCAAGGGATGACGGGCACCTCGATCGACGAGTCGAACAGCAGCCTGTCCTGAAGGGGATCGCAATACAGAGGCGACGTGGGCGGTTCGGGGCTTCCGTCGGTGATGGGGATTGCGGCCATCGAGCCGATCATCGAGTCCGGACACGGGGCGTCAATCCCCAGAGCTTCACATAACAGATCCCGGGCTCGGAGTGCCAGATCCCGGTTGCGTCTGCGAATGGCGGGCCACCCGCCCTCGATCATCGACCCGACCTCAGCGATCGCGGTGGGAACCGAGAGGTAGGCCGTCGGATCGTCGGTCCCCACCCAGTCGAATTCCAGCCTGAAACGGGTGTACTGGCCCAGAGGCACCGTCGCGCCGTGGCTGATGACCAGCGGCCGGATGTCATCTCGGTGGTCTTCACGAACCCATAGGAAACCCGCTCCCTTGGGCGCGCAGAGCCACTTGTGGCAATTTCCGGTGTAAAAGGAGGCGCCGAGATCTTCAATGTTCAGGTCGACCATGCCCGGGGCGTGGGCGCCGTCGACCAGTACGGGAATGCCTCGACTTTCGAGCTCTTGAACCAGGCCCTCGATCGGCAGGATCATCCCGGTCTGGCTGGTGATGTGATCCAGAAGAGCGAGGCGGGTCCTGGTGGTGACCTTTCTGAGAATGGCCCCGGCGGCTTCTTCGGCCGAGGCTAACGGGAAGGGGATCTCGGCGACCACGACAGTGGCGCCGACTCGCGCCGTGGTCGCATCCAGGGCATTTCGGCAGGCAGGATATTCGTGGTCGGTGACAAGCACCTCGTCGCCGGGGCCAAGGGGCAATGACGCCAACACGGTATTGACGCCCGTCGTCGCGTTGTTGACGAAGGCCAGTCCCTCGGGATCGGCGCCCAGAAAGGTCGCGAGGTCAACTCGGGCCTGGTGGAGCAGCGAATCCAACTCGCGCACGAAAAACCGCACGGGCTCGGCTTCCATCCGGCTGCGAAGCTCCGCCTGATGGTCCAGGACCGCCCGGGGACAGGCGCCGAAGGACCCATGATTGAGGAAGATGATGTCCGGGTTCAAGGCCCAGTGGTCAGCGAGGGGGCTCGCCGG
>JAUWTC010000212.1 GCA_030609785.1 Holophagae bacterium | reverse complement strand
TCCGTGGCGGCGTGGCGTTTGTTGACGGTATGCCCCGGGAGGGCGATCCGATCGATGTTTTGCGTGCTCAAACCCAGGTGGGGTCGGTTGCGCCGATCGAAGATGTGCCGCCTTTCGCTGGGGGCGCGGTCGGTCATGTCGGTTACGACGCCATTCGCCTTGTCGAAGATATTCCGGATTCAGGCCGAGACGAAACCGGCCTTCCGGAAGCCTGGTTCGGTCTTTATGACGGCGTGATTGCCCTCGATCGCGCCCGGCAGCGTCTTTTGCTGGTG
This sequence comes from Holophagae bacterium, assembly GCA_030609785.1. GTDB lineage: Bacteria > Acidobacteriota > Thermoanaerobaculia > Thermoanaerobaculales > Sulfomarinibacteraceae > DAOWGJ01. The sequence goes on along the minus strand of JAUWTC010000212.1, from coordinate 5,227 downwards.
GCGCTCGCCAGAATTGACGGAGACCCCGAAGGGGCCTGGGAGCAGGCGTGCGGCCGCTTGAAAGCGCTGCGTCGTGCGGTCGCCGAAAGGGATGACGGCGGTGGGCCTCACGCCATTCCGGATTCCGAGGGTGATCCCTGGTCCGGCTGGCAGGTCACTCCGACTGAAGAGTGCTTTCTCGATGCCGTTGGCACGGCTCGGGATCACATCCTCGCCGGCGACATTTTTCAGGTGGTCCTCTCCAGGCGATGGCGCAAGGTTCCCCGGTGCCGGTCCGAGGCCATCTACCGGATGCTGCGCCTGACCAACCCCTCGCCCTACATGTTCTTCCTCGATACCGGTCAGGCTCGTGTCTTCGGGTCCAGCCCAGAGATGCTGGTCAGTGTCCGGGACGGCGTCGTCGCGACCTGTCCGATCGCCGGTACTCGGCCACGAGGCGGTGATGCGGCCGAAGACGCCCATTTGGCGGAGGAACTGTTGGCCGATCCCAAGGAGAGGGCCGAACACGTCATGCTGGTCGATCTGGGCCGAAACGATATCGGCCGAGTCGCCGTCCCGGGAACGGTGAAAATCACTCGTGAGATGGACATCGAGCGCTATTCCCATGTGATGCACCTGGTCAGCGAGGTCGAGGGTCGGCTGCGGGATGACCTCGACGGTTGGCAGGCGCTGTTCGCCTGTTTCCCCGCGGGCACGCTTTCGGGAGCGCCCAAGGTCCGGGCGATGGAGATCATCGACGAACTCGAAGAGGTTCGGCGTGGGGTTTACGGTGGCGCCGTCGGTTATATCAATATCGACGGCAATGTCGATTTCTGCATCGCCATTCGAACCGCGGTCGAGCGGGGCGGCGTCGTCCACATCCAGGCCGGCGCCGGAATCGTCTACGACTCGGTGGCTGAGACCGAATTGGAGGAATGCCGGAACAAGGCATCGGCGTTGGCGAAGGCTGTCGCGATGGCGGAAGGCTTAGAGGTCGAAGGGTCAAAGAGTCAAAGGGTCGAAGAGTGAGACAGTCAAAGAGGTCTGTAGGGGCGGACCCCTGTGTCCGCCCTTGTTTGGTTACAGAGTTCGATGGGAAGAAAGAGCCACAGGGTCGAAGAGTGAAGACAAGAAGACAATTCTCTCGCAAAGACGCAAAGAGCGCAAAGGAAACACGGGGGAAAAGTAGAGAAGGGTGAGGAGTAAGGGGAGTCCTGCTAACCCCTAACCCCTAACCCCTATACTCCCCGGAAGAACGAGGTAACGCGATGATCCTAATGCTCGACAACTACGACTCCTTCACCTACAACCTGGTGCAGGAGCTTCAGGAGATTTCGGGCGCCGAGATCGAGGTGGTGCGCAACGATGTTTCGACACCCGAAGAACTCCTGGCGCTGGAGCCTCAGGCGATCGTCATTTCGCCCGGCCCGGGACGACCCGAGGATGCCGGCATCACCCAGGATTTGATTCGGGCCGCGGTCGAGGTGCCGTTGTTGGGAATCTGTCTGGGCGAACAGGCGCTGGCCCAGGTCCACGGAGGTCGGGTCGTCCGGGCGCCGGAACCGGTCCACGGCAAGACCTCACCGATCCACCATGACGACTCGACTCTCTTTGCCGGACTGGCGCAGCCCTTCGAGGCGACTCGCTATCACTCCCTGATCGTCGATCGGGAGAGCCTGCCGGACGAATTGCGGGTGACTGCCTGGACCGAGGACGGGCTGGTGATGGCACTGGAGGATCAAAACCGCCCCCATTTCGGCGTGCAGTTTCACCCCGAAAGTTATCTCTCCCGGTGCGGCATGGACATCCTGGCGCGGTTTCTGAAGCGGGCCGGAGTGGCGGCGAAGAGGGAATGGGAATTGGGATGAAGAGGGAACCAAAAGGCCGCCGGTCGGGCCGGTGGGTAGCGCTATGCCCGGCGATTTGCATGACCTCAAGAAATAGCCACAAAAAGGCACAAAAAGGCACAAAAACGAAAGCCAAATTACCCACTGGGGCTGTGTTCTGGAGCGCGGGGCTCCTGCCCCGCATTGTGGCGCCGGGAATTCCGCAGGCGCCTGCTCTGTGGGTGGGTCTGGACTGCCTGTCCCTGGCCCCTAACCCCTTACTGAGTGATTCAAAGTAGTTGGAGGATAAGTGACGCAAGACATTCTCAGCCGGTTGTTGGATGGCAAAGACCTCAGCTCCACCGAAATGACGACCTTAATCGGCGCAATGATGGACGGCGAGGTCTCCGAGTCCGCGGCGGCGGGGATTCTGATTGCCCTCAGGGCCAAAGGTGAGACTGCAAGCGAGGTCGCGTCGGCCGCAAGGGCAATGCGTCAGCGGGTGGTCGAGGTTCCGATCGAGGCCCGGGATCGGGCAATTGACACCTGCGGGACCGGAGGGGACGGCGCCGATACGATCAACATCTCGACCGCAGCCGCCCTGGTGGCTGCCGCTGCCGGAGTTCCTGTGGCCAAGCACGGGAACCGGTCGGTCTCGTCGCGCTGTGGATCGGCGGATGTGCTGGAGGCGCTCGGCGTCAACCTCGATCTCGACGGCCCCAGCCTCGGTTCGATCTGCGACGAGGTCGGCATCTCTTTTCTCTTTGCGCCCAGGCTCCACCCGGCGATGAAGGCCGTGATGCCGGTGCGCCGGGCTTTGGGTGTGCGAACGGTGTTCAATATGCTGGGTCCCCTGACCAATCCTGCGGGGGTGGGCCGCCAGGTCATCGGTGTGTGGGGCCGGGAGATCCAGGATGTGATGGCCGAGGCGCTGGCGGAGTTGGGTGCGGAACATGCCCTTGTGGTCCACTCGGACGACGGCCTGGACGAGATGTCGGTCTTTGCACCGACCCGGGTTGTCGAGATTCGCGAGGGACAGGTGACCGGCGTCGAGTCGGTCGATCCGGTCAAGCTGGGCGTCAAGGCCGACGCCCCTGAGTCGTTGCAGGGAGGCGATGTGGCCTTCAATGCGAAGCGCCTTCGGGAGGTTCTCGGAGGAAAGGAGCGCTCGGCGGCAACAGAATCGGTGGCGCTCAATACAGCCGCGGCCCTGGTGGTCGGCGGCGTGGTGGATGATCTCGCCGATGGGTTGCAGCAGGCGCGACAGGTCATCGCCTCCGGTGACGCCCTGCGAAAACTGGAGCGATTGGCCCGACGGTCCATCGAGATGGTTGCCGGTGGGTAGCCTTGCGAAGCCTCTGCGCTATCTGGGCCATGTGCAAAACGTAAGGAATAGCCACAAAAAGGCACAAAGAGGCACAAAAAGGGAAGCTCGGGCCTATGCTGGGACTGCGTTCTGGAGCGCGGGGCTCCTGCCCCGCATTGTGGCGCCGGGAATAATGCAGGCGCCTGCGCTGCCGGTGATCAGCAGGGAAGTGGTGCCGGCAGGTCTAGACGGCGTGTCCCCCACCCCTCACCCTTACCTGCTCGATTCAAAGCCGTTGGAGTTGCCGTGACTCATCAGCCGCCTTCGCCGACCATCCTCGATCGAATTGTCCAGGCGGCCGAAGCGCGGATGGCGGCAACGCCGCCGAGGCCTGATCTGGAAGACGCCGCTCATGCGGCCGTCGACCGGCGCAGGGCCGAGGGATTGCGCTCGCTGCGACAGGCCCTGGCGGCGCCCGGGCCGCAGATCCTGGCCGAGTGCAAGCATGCCTCGCCGTCGGCAGGGGTGCTCCGGGAGCCCTTCGATCCGGTCGCCCTGGCGCGGGCCTATCAGCAGGGCGGTGCGGCGGCGATCTCGGTTGTCGTTGAGCCCGAGTTCTTTCTGGGCGATCCCGACTGGATCCCGGAGGTTCGGAGCGCGGTCAATCTGCCGGTCCTCCGCAAGGACTTCATCGTGTCTGAGCGCCAGCTGTACGAGACGGCGTTGATTGGTGCAGACGCGGTCTTGTTGATCCAGCGACTCTTGACCCCGGAACGGACGTTGGCGCTGCTCGAACTGGCTCGGAACCTGGAGCTGGAAGTCTTGTTGGAGATCTTCGTCGACGAAGATCCCGAAGCGGCGGTGGCCTCGGGCGCCAAGATCCTCGGAGTCAATGCGCGCAATCTGGCGACCTTCGAAACCAGCGTCGACCGGGTTGTCGAACTTGCCGGTGCGCTGCCGGCCGACCGGGTCAGGGTTGCGGAGAGCGGCATCAAGGATCAGGCGGATATTTCGCGTTTGTCGGCCGCGGGCTACGACGCCTTCTTGATCGGTGAGACGCTGGTCCGGTCGGCCGACCCTGCACGTGCGGTGGCGGAGTTGGCTGGTCGGTAGGGCGGGGCTGGGATTCAGTGGTCGGCCTCAGAAAGGCGGAAAGGCGTGGGACCCCTTTTACCAAATTCTACGGACCTATTTTTGCGCGGACCCTGAGGCGGAAAGGCCGAAGGTCCGACCGTCGGGACTGTGTCCGGGGGCGCGGGACCGTGGCCCGCATCGTGCCGGACCACGTGGGGACAGGGCCGCTTGACTCTCGCCCTATTTTGGTTCACGCTGGGATGATCCCTCCACGCTGCGACAGGGAAGGAGCTTTCCCCGGTCGCAGGATGTGCCGCTGTCGGCTTCTATCGTGCCCGCAAGCCACAAGAGACGCCCCTGTATCGCCTCATCGAGGCACGCTACGACCAGGTCAGGGGTGTGTGGGAGGAGCGATTCGAGCAGCGCTATGGTTTCTGGCGAGCCTTCGTCGACGACGTCGTCAACGCCTACCTTGACTGCGGCCGTTTTGAGTCGGGTTTTGCTCGTGTCAGGTGCGCAGATTGCGGCGACGAGTTCTTGGTGGCGACCAGTTGCCAGAAGAGGGGATTCTGCCCGAGCTGTGGCGCCAAGCGTGCGGCTGCCTTCGCAGCTTTCTTGGCCGACGAGGTACTCGAGCAGGTAGGCCATGCGATGTGGACCTTCTCCCTGCCCAAGATGATCCGCCCCTACTTCATCTACAGCGGATTCTCGGTCGATGACAGTGTTCGGATCGAGCCCGAAGATGGCCAGGCCATGGAGCGGGTGGCACGGTACATCCTCAGACCGCCCTTGAGCCTCGAGAGACCGCGGTACTCAGACGGAGATGACGAGGTTGTGTACGAGTTGCGGCGGTGAGATGCGGATCGTCAGCGTCATCCTGGAACACCGCGTCATCACGAAGATTCTGGGTCATCTCGCACGCATGGGCATTGAGCCGGGACGAGGGCCGCCCGAACGGTCGGGAAGCGCGTTGCCCAAAACGGCCTGAGGGGTTTTGAGTCTTCGACCCTTGGGGAAGCTACGGGCCGATACCGGCCCGTAG
>JAUWTC010000375.1 GCA_030609785.1 Holophagae bacterium | reverse complement strand
GTCGGGACGACGGCGATGCCGGCCTTCTCAAGGGCCTTCATCTTGTCGGCTGCGGTGCCCTTGCCGCCGGAGATGATCGCACCGGCGTGGCCCATACGGCGTCCCGGGGGCGCGGTCTGGCCGGCGATGAAGGCGACGACGGGTTTGGAGACGAACTGCTCGACGAAGTCGGCTGCCTCTTCTTCCGCGGTACCGCCGATCTCACCGATCATGACGATTCCGGTGGTCTCGTCATCTTCCTCGAAGGCTTCGAGGCAGTCGATGAAGTTGGTGCCAGGCAGCGGGTCGCCACCGATGCCGACGCAGGTCGACTGGCCCAGTTCGAGGTTTGTCAACTGGCCGACGGCCTCGTAGGTCAGGGTGCCGGAGCGGGAGACGACGCCGACGCTGCCCTTGCGATGGATGTGGGCCGGCATGATGCCGATCTTGGTTTCACCGGGGGTGATGATGCCCGGGCAGTTGGGGCCGATCAGGCGGGCGGGAAGGCCCTGGAGGATGCGCTGAACCTTGACCATGTCGCGAACCGGGATGCCTTCGGTGATGCAGACGATGGTGTCCACACCGGCGTCGGAGGCTTCGAGAATGGCGTCGGCGGCGAACGGCGGCGGCACGAAGATCAACGAGGCGTTGGCCCCGGTGGCCTGCGCGGCGGCATCGACGGTGTTGTAGATCGGGACGCCGTCGACCTCTTGGCCGGCTTTGCCCGGCGTGACGCCGGCGACGATCTGTGCGCCGTAGTCACGGCATTTCTCGGCATGGAACCGGCCTTCTTTGCCGGTCAGTCCCTGGACGACGATCTTGGTGTCTTTGTTAACCCAGATGCTCATAATAAACCCCTCAGTTCCCGGCCGTGGCCTTGACGATCTTCTCGGCCGCGTCCGCCATGCCGTCACCGACGATCAGGTCCAGGCCGCTTTCTTCGAGCAGGCGTTTGCCCTCGTCGACGTTGGTGCCTTCGAGGCGTACCACCAGCGGCAGGCTGAGTCCGGTCTTTTTGGCGGCAGCGATGACTCCGCGCGCGATCATGTCGCAGCGTACGATACCCCCGAAGATGTTGACCAGAACGCCCTTGACGTTGGGGTCGGAGAGCAGGATCGTGAAGGCTTCGGTCACCCTCTCCTCGGACGCGGCGCCGCCGACGTCGAGGAAATTTGCGGGCCGGCCGCCGTAGAAATCGATGATGTCCATCGTGCCCATGGCCAGACCTGCGCCGTTGACCATGCAGCCGATGGTGCCGTCGAGCTTGATGTAGTTGAGGTCAAACTCGGAGGCGCGGACTTCCAACTCGTCTTCTTCGGCGAGGTCCCGCATCTCGAGGATGTCCTTGTGGCGGTACATTGCGCTGTCGTCGAAGCCGATCTTGGCGTCCAATGCGACCACACGGCCGTCGGTCGTGGTGATCATGGGATTGATCTCGGCCAGGGACGCGTCGGTATCGGTGTAGGCCTCAGCCAGGGCGGTCATGAACTTGATGCCGGCTTTGAAGGCGTCACCTTCGAGGCCCAGGCCGAATGCCAGCTTGCGGGCCAGGTAGGGATGCAGTCCGACATCGGGGTCAAACCAGGCCTTGAGAATGGCCTCAGGATTTTCTTCGGCCACTTCCTCGATCTCCATGCCGCCGAACTTCGACGCCATCATGCAGGGGAAGCCCTCGGCGCGGTCGAGGACGATGCCCAGGTAGAGTTCTCGCTCGATCGGCAGCGCCTCTTCGATCAGGACCTTGCGAACCAGTTGGCCTTCGGGGCCGGTCTGCTTGGTGATCAGCGTCATGCCCAGGATCTGTTCGGCAAATTCGACCGCCTGATCGGCATTGTCGGCCAGCTTGACGCCACCGCCTTTGCCGCGGCCTCCGGCGTGGATCTGCGCCTTGACGACGACCCGCCCGCCCAAACTCTCGGCTGCTGCTCGAGCCTGGGACGCTTCAGTGATCAGAATACCTCGGGGAACGGGAACGCCGTACCGGGCGAGGATCTCTTTTCCTTGATACTCGTGGACCTTCATGTCTCCTCCTCAGATTGCCTGTGGCGGTACGCCGCAGGGCGGCGCCATTTTGCACCCGAAAGCGCCTCAACGCAAGGTGCCCCCCGAATTCTGCGACTGCACAAACGACCACTGCGACCGATTCATTGACGAAAGAGGCGAAATTGGCAGCTGCGCCATGATATGACGTCCATTTTCACTGTGGCGGTGGTGGGGGGTTGACAGAATGGATGATTCAGTGGAAATTGGGAGGTGGATGAAAAACGAGATAACGAAAAGCGGATGAGTCTCAAAAACGGGAGGGTTTGTCGATGAGAGTAGTAATGTGTGTGGTCATGATGGTTGTTTGTGCTCCGATGGCGTGGGGGCAGGCTGTCACAGGGTTCGTCGGGGGTAACGAGTACGACTCCTACTACGGCAGCGTCGGCGGAGACGTCGTCGGCTGGCGGTTCACCGTCACCACGGCGCTCAATATTTCGGACCTTGGTGTGTGGAATGCCGATCAGACCGGGGCTCTCGAATCGTCCCACCAGGTTGGTGTCTGGGACGAATCGCAGGCACTGATGGCTTCGGTGACGGTTGAGTCGTCCGGGACCGTCGTCGGAGACTGGATCTATGCGAGCATCACCCCGGTCACCTTGAATCCAGGGCAGACCTACACCATTGGTGTGAGCTACGCATCGGGTGATGATGACTGGTACATTTCCTCGGCCACGTCGATGACCACCGATCCCTCCGTGACCTGGACCGGCTCGTGCTATCCCGCAGCGGGGGATATGGGTTTCGTGTACCCGTCGAGTGATTCAGGCTCGTACGGTCGGTTTGGCCCGAATTTCTTGATCACGGTAATCCCCGTGACGCTGATGACTTTCACTACCGAGTAGTACCGACGGAGACCTGGTTTTCGCCGACGGTGCGGTATTCTGACACCGTTGACGTCGTAGTCCCGGCAGAGCAACCGGAAGAAGGTGGGTATGATTGGCGGCTGCCTCGGACCCGTAGGTATCCCCGAGCACGCCAAGCAAAAGGAGGGAGAAACCGGAACCTGAGAAGTGCCGGTTCCGGTAAGTCGGGTTATCTCGGCTCGATCGCCAATTGACAGGCGATCCAGGGTTCGCCGGTGGCTTGGCCCACAGTCTCGGCCGCAACGGTGACTCGGTCGTCTTCGAGCCCGGCCTGCTCGACCAGGTACTGTCGAATGGCCTGAGCCCGTGCCGGGCCGAGGGCCTGGACCTGGGCTGGATCCAGAGGCTGAGATTTGATCAGAGCCTGACGGATTTCTTGCCGAAAGGCGATCTCGTCCAGGACTCCGGCCTTCGGGGCCTCACCCTCAGCGGTCGGAGGCGCCGTGGTGTGGGTGGCTTCGAGCGCCTTGAGTTCGGCCTCGGAAAAGCGGCCTTGGTATATCGTCGTCAGGATGTCGATGGGGATGGCGGTGTCCAGCTGTTCCTGGGTCACCCCATTGGCAAGAAGTTCTGTATTCAGCGCGGCACTTTGCAGTGCTTCTGCGTCGGCCGCCTGATCAACCGTGCCCTCGATCACAAGGAGCAACGTCGGCCTTTCAGCCAGTGCAGTCGCCAGGACCTCGAGGTTGTTGACGGCTGGAGCACCGAGGATGGAGCGGCCCGCGGCGAATTC
>JAUWTC010000182.1 GCA_030609785.1 Holophagae bacterium | reverse complement strand
GCCTTGTCCCGGCTCAGGGGAAGGCGCCTCATTCCCAGCCCTCTCAGGGCCGAAGCTCCGGTACCGGCCGCCCGAATAACCCATGGTGGAATGTGAATCAACCTGGCACGGACATCACCAGACTCCGCGATCTCTCGAAGCATGGCATCCATTGCCATCCCTTTGGTGGCCCCGACGTGGTAGATGCCTGCAGCCTGACCCACCGCCGCGACTGCAATGAGGGCCCGGACGACATCTCCAACGTGGGCGATCGTCAGCCGCCGCTCTCCCGACGGCGCAGCCAGCAGGCCTCGGGAGGCCATGCGGAAGAACTCGAAAACGTCGGTATCTCGGGGCCCGAAGATCGCCGGAGGACGGAGGATGGCCCACCGACCCCTGAAATCTCGAACCACCCCTTCCGCAGCTGCCTTGGACCGCCCGTAGGCAGAAATCGGCCTGGGGTCGGCATCAACTGTCGCTCCGCGCTCGGTATCGGCAGGGCCGACCGCTGCCTGGGACGAGACGTGGACAAACCGCGCATCAGAGGAATGCCGTTCGACCGAGGCGATCAACCGCATGGTTCCATCCCGGTTCCCCGTCATGAAATCAGCCTCGTTCGCACCCCGAAGCACGCCGGCCAAATGCATGACGGTGCCCGCACCATCTACCAGTCGGTCGAGAACGTCAGGGTCTTCGAGGCTTCCTTCGACCCAATCCACCGGACGACCGCCGATCCACCGAGGCGCGGCCGCATTCCGAACGAGGGCCCGGGGCCGAATTCCAGCGGCACACAACGTATCGATCAGGTGGGAACCGACGAATCCCGTGGCCCCGGTCACGGCAATCGGTTGGGCCAAAGCCTCCAACCACGAGGCCACCGCATCGGGTGGCACCAGGGGGTTTCCGGGGCTGAAGACCGGATCAACGGAACTGTTTCGGCGAGTCATGACCTCAGGATACCGGGTTCGGTCCGCTTACAAAGTTTTCAGCTTCCCTGCGTCCCAGCGTCCTGGCCTTCCAGCTTCCCAGCGTCAATCCATCCCCACATACTCTGCCCAGGAGGTCGAGGTCTCCCACACGCGGATCCGCTCCAGTTCCAGGCCTTCGGGAAGCCGATAGCGTTCCTGGGTGCGCTCCTTGACCCATCCGCCTTGTGCCATCCGCTCGGCAATGCGTTGATACAGCCAGCGAGCCAGCACCTCGGTCGTCGGATCCTGGCCCTCGAACAGGAGAACACGTTCCCCGATCTCGGCGAGACCTTGGATGTAGGGATCCTCGGAATTGAGAGCCATGGCGTGATCCAGACCTTCAACAAGATCCAACACCAGCATTTTCAACGCCTTGTAGTCGCAGACCATGTCGTTTTCGTCCAAATGACGGCCCCTGGCGACGACCTCGATCCTCAAGCTGTGACCGTGGGGAAAGCGGCATTTCTCCGGATGCTTGGAGAGCCGGTGCCCGTACTCGACCTCGAATGTCTTGGCAATTCTGAAATAACTCATCACTTACACTCCGCGGCGACCCCCGAAGAGGTCCAGATGCAGCCGCGGAGTGTAGCGGAAGCCGTGTTCCAGGCACAAGGCGGCAACGATTGCAGCGGTCCGAGCAACCTCGGCGGGCGTGCGTCCCTCCGGCATCAAAAGGACCCGGCCGGCATCGACCGTAGGCAGTTTCTCCAGCAACTGACGAATGTCACACAAGTCCCCACGCTCACCGACCACGAATTTCAGCTGAGACTCCGGAAACCGCTCGATCAGGGTTCGAAGCGGCCCGACGTCGGACCGTAGACGCCGATGACGCTCTCGCCACCGTCCTTCCGGATCCGAGTTCGCCGTCTTCGGAGACACCGACAGCAAGTCGCAGACGAAGTCCGGCGCTATCGTTCCCGCTGTCTCCACGGTGATGTGAAAGCCCTCGCCGGCCAGGGCCCGGGTCAACACCCCGATCTCCCGCTGTAGAAGAGGTTCACCACCAGTTACCACGACGTGCCGAACCCCTGACCGATGAGCCTCGCCCACCAGGTCGGCAACCTGACGCCGGGACCCTTCGGGCGTCCACGAGGTGTAGGGGGTGTCACACCACGAGCAGCGGAGATTACAGCCCGAGGTCCTGATAAAAAACGACGGCACCCCGACCAGCGTCCCCTCGCCCTGAAGGCTCGTGAAAGTCTCGGCGATCAACACCCCATCAGAGTAGCGGAAGACGCTGCCGGCTACCAGGAAAGAGTCGGCAGCGCCTTCCAAACCCGGGAGCACCAGAATCCCCCGACGGGACGTGCCGTCCTTGACGTTGTCCTGCGGCACCCTCCCAAACTGAGCAACGATCCGGACAACGTCAAGGGGGGCAATCCACGGCGAGCACCTCAGTGACAAACTCTCGGCCGGGGGCAGTAGGCCGCCGAGGTCATTCCCCGGAGGGGCGGAGTTCTCCCAGCCTCCGAAACAGACGCCCTTCCGGGGAATGGCCGAGCGGGGGCGATCGGCAGTCGTATGGCTTTCCGCCGGTCTCAAAGCGCCCCCGAAGGCCGGGCTTCGGTAGAATCGGCGAATGCTGGATCATCTGACCCCTGTGGCCATCTGGATCGCCGTCGAGATCGCTGCCGTCGCCTGGCTCCTCACTGCCGTTCGCCGTGATCAACGCCTGATGCAGTGGATGGCCAAACCCACGGCGTCGGTGGTGTTCGTCGTCTTCGGCCTGATGCGGGCCGACTTCGGTTCGGCATTCGACCTGTGGATGGTTGGGGGTTTATTTCTGGGAATGGCCGGAGATATCCTTCTGATTGACCACCGGACTTTCCGTTGGGGTCTTCTGACCTTCCTGGCCGGCCACGCAGCCTACATCGTCGCCTTCAACAGGGCCCAGCCGTGGTCGTCATGGTCTCTCAGTGTGCTCCTGCCTTTGCTCATCGCGGCTGCAGCCGCAACCCGATGGTTGTGGCCCCATGCCTCCTCAATGCGGGGCGCAGTGTTGGCCTACATCGTCATCATCAGCTTGATGGCCTGGGGTGGCATCGCGCTGTCTCTTTCCGGCGCGCTGCCGATCACGGCTGGTATTGGTGCGACACTCTTCTTCCTCTCGGACCTGGCCGTGGCCCGCCACCGATTTGTGCAGGCAGCCTTTGTCAACAGGGCCGTCGGGATCCCTGCCTACTACGCTGGGCAGGTACTTTTGGCGCTGACGATCGGCTCGGTGGGTTGACGGATGAAGCCCTAATACACGGAGTCGGGTTGAACTGCAGCGGGCGGGGACGCCCGCCGCCACAATGAGATCTCCTTTGTCGACCTTGTGACACGTGAGCCTCTTGCAAAAACCATGAAATAGCCACAAAGAGGCACAAAGAGAGAAGCCATTGGGCCCGCTGGGACCACATGTGGGAGCGCGGGGCTCCTGCCCCGCATCGTGACTCTCGGAATTTTGCAGGAGGCTCACGTAGCACCCCATTCACGCCATTTGGAGACCGTCCCGTGAAGGTCCAACATCGTCGTCATCTGCTTCCAATCGGTCCTCGACAGTGGTAGCATGGCTTGGAAAAGGAAAAGAAAACCACTGGACCACTGAACCACTGAACAAATGGAACAGGAGGGTATCGTAATGAAAGCTAGGATCTTCGTTTTGGTTGTTCTCGCCGCAGGCTTTGTAATGGCAGAGGACAACGCCACGACCGCACCAGGCGTCGTCGCTCCAGCAGTGACCCTCGCGCCGGCGGTTCAACCTGCCGCCGCGCCCCCGCAGCCTGGTGTGCTCACGCCGGGCCGGGAGATAGGCAGGACGCCGCCGCCAAAAAACGCTGACGGCAGGTACGACATCGCCGGTGTGGCTCTGTTCGAAGGCCCCCAGCGGGAGCTGGTCCGGCGCGACCTGACCAAGGACATCGCCGTTCACGAGATCGAATGGTATAGCCTCGGCAGCATCGGTCTCAGCTTGTGCTGCGGACTCGATTACGCCATTCACTCGACCGGTGATGTCATAACCTGCACCCACCCGGATGACGACAGGCTCTATTTCCTGGACCTGGACACCTTGGCCATTGAAGACAGCTGGGACCTCCACACCTCCAACACGAACGCCTTCGGGAACTTCGTCGGGGGAGGCATGTACCTCAACGACTGGGCCAACACTGATTACTTCCACGGTACCGGGGGGCCCTGGACCGTCTACGCCAACCCGGCAGGGGCCTCCGGCCGGGGCATGGACTACGACTACACCCACACCAGCCTGGTCTGGCAGGCGCACTCGGACTTGGGTGGCGGGGTCTACAGCCTGGTCTCCTTTACACGAGGAGCGACGACTGGTACCTGGTACGACATCAGCGCCTACATCCCGGACCAAATGAGCGGCCTGGCGGTCTTCGACTCCGAGGGACGGACCGGGATCGCAGTCAATGTTTACCATGTCCCGGAGATCTTCTTCTTCGAGTTCGACGGCGCCAATGTGGAATTCCTCGGCAGCCGAGCTTTGCCCTGGGCGAACGTCACCGGCTTTTCCTGGGGTCTGGCCTACTCGTCGCAGAACGGACTCTTCTACTACGCATTCAGGGACACTCTGGACCAAGATTTCATCTCCAAGCTCCGCATCGACCTGCGCGCCCTCTTCGAGGACGGCTTCGAGCGCGGCGACGTTGTCGACTGGGCCTGTGACGGGCAGTGCTACCCAAACTATACTCTTGACTGCGACCCGGCCAGTCCTTGTCTCTGCGTCACGACCACAGAAGGCTATGGCGCGTGCATCGACAGTGATTCGTGCAGCAACCCGTCTTGCGCGTCGAGCGCGGACTGCCGCCCAGGTTGGATCTGCGTCACCTGCAGTGCCTGCACCACCAATATCTGCGCCCGCCGCCAATGCACCGACGGGTCTGCGCCTCTGCCCCAGGGCGAAAGCGCCGGCATGACAATCAGCGGTCGCTAACGTCAAACGCGTCTCCGAATTCAGGCCCGCGCCTCCGGCGCGGGCCTGTCATTTTGGGGCGACAGAGACGGTGCGGGCTGGACCCGGGCGGCTGTGAAGGCACCTATTCCCTATTCGAAGAACTCACCGTCCAACTACCCACTTCCTGCTCTGCGCCCCTGCGTCTCTGCGTAATTTTCTTCTTTGCTACCCTGCCGCCGGGCGATCGGCCCCTGGAGATATTGATGCGAAATTTGATAACGTTTTTGATTCTGCTTTCCCTTGCAACGACACCGGTCACGGCCCAGACCAACTGGGGCGGCCGGACCTCTGCGGGCGAGTGGGCCTTCTCCCGAGGGGATTTTGACCGGGCCGGGGAGGAGTTTCGGGCGGCACTGGAAATAGCCCAGGACTTTCCCGAGGGTGATGTCCGTCTCGAAGAGAGCCTGCGAAATCTCGGTCGCCTCTACGAACACCAGAGTCTCTTCGACAAGGCCGAACCGATGTTCATCCTGCTGCTCGCGGTCGAAGAACACCGCTTTGGACCAGATTCCCCGGAAATCCTGGACACGCTGATTGCGCTGGCCAGGGTGGCGATACCATCCGGCGACCATCCGGTAGCGCTCGAAAGCCTGGAACGCTTCGTCACAATCGCCGACACCGAGGGGATCACGGATGATGACCGACTCCGCATCGTGCTGGCATCCTTGACCCGGATCTATCTGATCGAGGAGCGCGGAGACAAGGCCATCGAGACCCAAAGGCGGGCGGCGGCGATGGCCCTCGACAATCCTGGCCTCGAGGCTGAAGAACAGGCTGCCGCCCTTGAAAGCCAGGCCCAACTGGAGATCAGGTTCGGCGACCCACAGGCGGCGACGACACTGATCGAGCACGCGGCAACCATCCGGCGAAATGCCGATCCATCCGCCCTCATTGATGCCGGCTACCTTGACGCTGTCAGAACCGCCCTGGCTGAGGGAGAGACCGAGGCGGCGGCCACCCTGTTCGAGGCCTTCAGGAATGCGGAACCGGAAGCGGGGACAACGATGGAAACCGCTCGACTCGATGCCGACATCGCGTGGGCCGCGGTTCG
>JAUWTC010000115.1 GCA_030609785.1 Holophagae bacterium | reverse complement strand
CCGGGGCCTTCGACAAGAGAATCAAGAACCTCATCTACCTGGCAGAGAGTCTCCCTCGAAAGAGCAGCCTGCCGATCCTCAATACCGTGGTCACACCGGACAATCTCGGCGAATTGCTCGAGATTGCGGACTTGGCTGGCGACATCGGGTTCCACGCTTCCTTCATCCCCATCCACCTTGCCCCTGCCGATCAACCCGAGCATCGCTTTTTCGGCCAGGCGCCCGACTGGCGGTTCGGGAGACACAGCGAGAAGGACCTGCGTGATGTCTTTGCCGGCCTGGTCGAGCGAAAGCGGCGGGGCGCCCCGATCGTCAATTCGACGTCGTTCCTCGAACAGAGTGTCGACTACCTGATCAACGGGAAAACTTCCTGGCCGTGCAGGGCGGGAGAACTCTTTCATTCGATCAGTCCGCAGGGGCGAGTGGCCCCCTGCCATGCCTTCGAAGGCGTCTGGGAGACCGACTTCCGTGATCTGCCGGACCTGATCGGGTCAAAGTCCTTTTTGAAAGAGGTTCGGCAGCGCGTCGAAAACTGTGAGGGGTGTTTTCGTCCCTGTTGGGCCGAGATCTCATTCATGATGCTGGAGGCTCGGGCGCTGCGGGAGATGGTTGCCGTCCAGGCGAGATCACGGTTCTCCGGCCGAGCGGTCGATGCTTCCGCGGTGTTGCGCCGGGTTGAAGCGAGGGGTTCGGCGTGAGAGTCCTGCTGATCAACCCGACGCAGGCGTATGCGATCGATTCGGAGGCCGGTGGCGCTGTTGAAGAGGGGGCCGGCTGTTATCCGCCCCTGGGGCTGTTGCACCTGCAGGCGGGTCTGAATGCTTCAGGTCGGCACGAAGCCGTGGTCTTCGATGCCAATCTCCTGGGAGAGGTCTACGAAGAGGATTTGTGTCGGCGAATAGGGGAGTTCGACCCTAACCTGATCGGCATCATGGCTCTGACGCCCAATTTGCCGAGCGTCGTCCACACGGTGGCCACCGTCAAGCGCAAGATGCCATCAGGGAGCATCGTCATCGGCGGGCCTCACACCAGGTTCTTTGCCGAAGAAACGTCCGAGCTGGAGGGTGTCGATTTCGTGCTGCCCGGTGAGGCGGAAAACACCCTGCCGATGTTTGCGGATCAACTGGAAGCGGGCCGGGAACCACTCCAGATTCCCGGTTTGGTGACGAAGGCGGGTTTACCGCTGATGCCTGGAGAGAGTGCACCACCGCCGGCGGATCTCGACGCCTTGCCCTTGCCGGACCGGTCAGGCACGGATATTCGGGCCTATCGTGGCATCGGAGGGATGGACTGCGTCTTCACGACGATGATCACAAGTCGCGGCTGTCCCCACCGATGCACCTTCTGCTCGACGCCGAGAGGGGCATTCAGGGTGAGAAGCGTCGCCTCGGTCGTGGAGGAGATGTCCCGGTGTGCCGACCTGGGCATCGAGCATATCTACTTCCTCGATGACACCTTTCCCACCACGGGGTCCAGGGCCCGGGAGCTGTTCGACACCCTCACCGGGAGGTCGGACCTTCCCTCTTGGAGCTGCCGGACGACTGCGGGTGGTTTGAGCGAAGACATACTGTCCCGGATGAAAAAGGCCGGGTGCCTGCGGGTGCAGGTCGGTGTCGAGACCTGGTCCGATGAGGGCTTGAGTGTCCTGGGCAAGCGGACGTCGATCGAGAAGATCCAGCGGACCTTTGAGGCCGCTCGCAAAGTCGGCATGCCGTCGGTCGCATACTTCATGCTGGGCCTGCCCCACGAGCGATGCGCAGACGATGTCCGACAGCTGGGAGTTTTTGCTCGGAGTCTCGCTCCGACCTATGCAATGTTCAACGTCTTGACCCTGTATCCCGGCACCGAGCTGTTTCGGCAGGCGGTCGATATGGGGCTGACTCACGGCGATGTGTGGCGGCAGTTTGCCCGGCAACCTGATACGGCTTTCGAACCCCCGATCTGGAACGAGTATCTCAGCCGGGACCAGCTGAACGCTCTCCAGGACGAAGCCTATCGTTCGTTCTATCTGAGGCCGGGCGTCATCCTTCGAGAAGCCTTGACCGGCGGTGGGCTCAGGCGCAAGGTCAAGGCGGGCCTGCGGATGGTCTTCGGTTCAAGGCGGGTTCAAGGATGACGAAGGTACTGCTGATCACGCCGTACGGATATCAGAACACGGGGATCCGCCTCCTGTCCGCGACCCTGCGAGAGGGTGGGTTCGATGCGCCGATTCTCTTCATGAAGGCGTGGCGCAACAACGATATTCAGCCTCCGATCGAGAGTGAATTCCGGCTGCTGCAGGATTTCGTCAAGGAAGCCGATCCCGACATCATTGGGATCGGCTTCGGAACGCCCTACCTCAAGATCGTCAGCGAGATGACCGGGCGGCTACGGGAGGTCAGCGGCGCCCACATTATCTGGGGGGGTGTCCACCCGACGATTGCCCCGGAAGATTGCATCGAGATCGCCGACAGTGTGTGTGTCGGAGAGGGTGAAAGGCCGTTGTTGGACCTGGCCAGGGCCTTTCGGGATGGGAGCCCCATCGAAGAGACTGCCAATCTCTGGATTCGAGGGCCTGAGGGCGTGCGCAAAAACCGGCCGCGGCCCCTGCTGCAGAATCTGGATGACCTGCCCTATGCCCATTTGGCGGAGGCCGAGATGGCCTCGATCGAGGATGGGCGACTGCGGCACGGGAACCCCTCCAAGGACAACGCGCTCTACCGGATCTTCGCCTCGCGGGGTTGCCCCTTCGCATGCTCCTTCTGCTACAACAGCCAGTTTCGTCAGATCTTTGACGGCCTGGGGCGTTACCACCGCACTCGCACGGTTGAGGGTGTGTTCGAGGAACTGGAAGCGGCCCGCGAGCGACTGCCCAAGTTGCGCCGCATCCGGTTCGACGACGACACCTTCGTTTTTCCACCAGCCTGGATCGAGGCCTTTGCCCGCGAGTATCCCCGCAGGATCGGTCTGCCGTTCGACATCCTGCTCAACCCCCAGGCGGCCGACGAGACGACACTTCGGCGCCTCAAGGAAGCCGGCCTGGTCCATGTCCAGGTCGGCATTCAAAGCGGCTCGGAGGACGAGGTCGAGGAGCACTTCAGCCGGGAAGGCTCCAACGCCCAAACGCTGGAACTTGCACGGCTGTTGAACGACATCGGCATCGAGGTCACCTACGATTTGATCCTGGACAACCCCCTGGCAACGCGGCGGGACAAGGAGGCGATGATCGACCTCCTGCTCCAGCTGCCCCGGCCCTTTGCCCTCTTCATCTACTCCCTGACGAACTTCCCCAAGTCGGAAATCACCGACAATTTGTTGGAAATGGGACTGATTTCGCCGGAGGAGGTCGAGGGGCGTGCGACCAAGAGTTTCGAGCAGTTTCGCCTCTCCTTGAGCTACCCCCGACCGGCGGAAGAGACCTTCTTCGCCAGCCTGATCTCGATGACGTCGAAGGGCTTCATCCCCGGGCGCCTGATCAAGAGCGTCAGCCGAAGTGCCTTCCTTCGCGCCCACCCGGCGCCGGTGCGGTGGGCCGCGGAAGCGGCCAATATAATCAAGTTGGCTGCGGTCGCTTTCAAGATGTTGCGGCGGGGGGAACTGTCGGCCTTCAAGATCGCCGAGTACGCCTCGTTCAAGAGGCGGTTGATTCAATGATGGTTGAACGACCTCGACTGGTCCTGATCCGGGTCAACGAAGGTCTGGGGATCCACCCCTTCCTTCGTGAGACCAACGTCTCGGGCGTCTATCCGGCTCTGGGCATCGCCTATCTGGCGGGGGCCGCTCGTGCCGCAGGTTTCCCTGTGTCGGTGATTGATGCCCATGCCCTGAATCTGGACCTGGAAGGGCTTGCCGGGCAGGTTGGGGAGCTGCGGCCCGACGTCATCGGACTGACCTCGACCACCTTCAACTGGCCGGTTGTGGCGGCAGTGGCCCGTAGTCTAAGGGCGGCGATGCCTGACGCCACGTTGATCGTCGGCGGCCCCCATCTCTCGCTCTATCCCAACGAGAGCATGGAGGAGCGAGCCTTTGACGTGGCGGTCATCGGTGAGGGTGATTTGGTGTTGCCGGAATTGCTCGCTCAACTTGCCGCGGGGGACGAGATAGCTGGGATACCGGGCACGGTGGTACGTCGAGGCGACGACCTGGTGCAGGGGCCCGCCCGGCCTCCGATTGTCGATCTCGACGGACTGGCCTTGCCCGCAATCGATCTTCTGCCGATGGACCGTTACCGGTCGTTGACGCTGCCAAGGCCTTTCGTGTCGATGGTGACCAGTCGCGGCTGCCCCTATCGGTGTCGTTTCTGTTCTCAGGCCTATGTCGGGGGCGCCCACCGCGAGCACGGTGTCGAGCGGGTTTTGGAAGAGATCGAGAGAGCGGTACACACTTACCACGCCCGCGAAATCGTCTTCTTCGACGAAACCTTCACCCTCAACCGGAAGCGAGTCCTGGCCATCTGTGAGGGCATGCTGGCGCGTAACCTCAAGGTCGGCTGGAACATCCGAACCCGAGCCGATCTGCTGGACGACGAGGTGCTTCTGGCTCTGCGTGATGCCGGATGCGCAGGAGTCCATTGCGGCATCGAGGCTGGCAGCGAGCGGATTCGCCGATTGATGAATAAGAAACTCGACCTCGAGACCGGAATGCGGGCGCTCGAACGAGCCCGCCGACTGGGCATGGAAACCCGGGGATATTTTATGCTGGGTTACCCCGGTGAGACACGGGAAGAAATTGAGGAGACCATCCGCCTGTCGTGTCAGTTGCCTCTGGACTGGGCCAGCTACACCATCACAATTGCTCTGCCGGGAACCGACATTCACTCAGATCTTCTGGAAAGCGGGCAGTGGGAGGGGCAGTACTGGCGAGAGTACTCCCGGCAGCACTTCTCCGGACCCCCCGGCTATGCCTCACGAACGTTGGAGGCCGAAGAGTTGGAGGCGCTGCTGAGGCGGGCCTACCGCCGTTTTTATCTCAGACCCTCAACCATCGGCCGGAAAATCGTCAGTCGTCGCCTGTGGCGGGAGCTGCCTTCGGTTTTCGGGACCGGTGTGGAACTTCTCAAGCAGCGCCGGCGTTAGCTTTCAACCCGTTCACACGCCTTGAGGTCGAGGGTCCAGGTGAGCATTCTCTTGCCGTAGAAGCGGAACTCCCCGGCTCGTTCGAAGCCCCAGGAGGTCAGTTGGCGGGCGGCGCCGGCGTTGTCGACCTCGGTTGTGATTTTGACGAAGTGGGCCCCGCGTCGTGCCAGCTCGTCGAACAGGAGCTTGTTGATCAAGCCGGAGATTCTTTTCCCGCGCAGTTCGGGTTCGAAGGAGCAGAACATCGATTCGGCAACGATGTCCTCGGTCCCGGCGACGCCGCTCTTGCCGAAGTAGCGCAGGGTCTCCAGGAGGGGCCAGGCCACGCCCGGCCTCCGCAGCACCCCCCAGAACGCGGCGGCACCCAGCGAAATGGCGTGCCCAGCGAGGATTCGGCGCATCATGCGCGGGCCGTTGGAGGAACCGGCAATGAGGCCACGCGTGCGGCCGTCCTCGACGTAGACCAGGCCGATGAAGTCCGGGCTCTCGACCAGGGCGCGGTAGAGCCGGCGCAGGAAAAGGGGGCCCAGCCGGGCCCAGAGGCTGTTGCCCATCGCCGCCTGGTGCAGGCGGCACACAGCATCGACATGAGCCTCTTCCATCGGGTGCATCCGGGCGAGGATTTCAGGGTCGACCTCGAAGGTGTTGAGGTGTTGTGGCTTCTGAGCAATTGTGGTCATGATCCTCCAGAGAAATGAGGCGAGGATTCAGTTTTCTTTGAGGAAGAGCAGGTATCTACGCGACACGAATCGCTTCCCGTTGGACATCTTCCCGCAACTCCTCCCTCAACCCGCGAACGGTCACCAGATCGACGGCACCTCCCAAGAGTCCTTCGAGAAAGAAAAGCAGGTCCATGTATTGCGAAAAACCGGTCGGCCCCCCAAAGTCAACCAGGATATCGATATCACTGGAAGAAACCGCCTCGTCCCGGGCCACTGAACCGAAAAGTCGCAGAGATACAACGCCGAAGCGTCTTCGGATTTCTTCAAAATGTGACCCCAGCGTGGTCATGACCTGTTCCCGTCTCATCAGTACTCCATACCCAGTATAGCCCGTGCCCACGGCAACCGAATTGACCAGTATGAGAAGAATGGGATTTCAGGTGACTTTTGCCGATTTCCTGACCCAACGATGCGCGCAGCGCATCTCCAGGAGGCTGTTGGGCAGAGGCCAGGGACCAACTCTGCTTCTCGATGACCCCCTGGCGGCCTATGCCCTACAGGCTCCTAGGGCCGGGTCTTGCCCAGCTCGTGGGCTCGTACGACCAGGTTCTTGAAGGCGTCTGTCTGGATCGCCCGATTCTGGGCGGCCAGGAAACAGCCGAGAAAATCTTCGTAGGCGATCTCAAAGCTCTCGTCGAAGAGCCGGCGCACCAACTCGATGGCGTCCGGGTGAATGGTGCCAAAGGCGGCGATGGTTGTTTCGATGGCCTCATCGAGACCGGACGCAGCGCACAGGTGGTCGATAATGCCCAGCGTTTCCGCCTCTGCGGCCTCCATCCGGCGCCCGGTCATGCCGAAGAACCGGGCCCGTCCGAGGCCGATGAATTTGGCCAGGCGGAAGGTGCCCATGCCGGGCAGGAAGCCGTCTCGAACCTCGTGGAGATGATAAAAGGACCGGTCGGTCGCCACCCGGGCGTCACAGGTCAGGGCCAGCTGCAGGCCACCGCCGGCGCACTCTCCGTCGATGGCCGCAATTGTCACCATCGGTAGCCGTTCGATGGTTCGGCAGGCTCTCTCCCACCGCGAGAATCCGCGGACATCCGGTTTTTCGTCAGGAGGAAAATCGAGGAGGTCGATTCCGGAGCAGAACGTCTCACCTGCGCCCCGGAAAACCACAATCCTATCGGTGGCCTCGTCGTCGAGCTGACGGCACAGCTGTTCGAGTTCCCGCACCATCAACATGCTGATCGCGTTCCCCTGTTGGGGACGGTTGAGAGTGATCGTGGCGATGCCGTCTGAGCGTTGCAATTGAAGTGTCTTCAGTTCCATTCGATTTTCCCTTACCACCGGAGCAGCCCGGTTTCGATCGATACGCCGGGGCCCATGGCAATGACGACTCCCCAATCCCCCTCCTCGGTCACGCCCTCTCGCATCAGTTCCTTCAAGGAAAAAAGGAAGGAGGCCGAGGAGATGTTCCCATACTCGCGCAAGATGGAGTGAGTGTGGCGCACGTCGTATTCGGTGATGCCGATGTTGTACTTGATGGCGTCGATGACCTTCTTGCCGCCTGAGTGGACGATCCTATGGCTGATGTCTCTTTTCTTGAGGCCCCACCGGTCCAAGAGGTCGAAAACCGGCGTCCTGACGTTTTCCCCGATCAGATAGGGTACTTCCCATCCTAAGAAGAACGAGAATTTGCCCTCCTCGAAGTCGAACCGCATCTCGTCGCGGGCGGCGTGCACGATGCAGCTTTCGAAGTCCATCAGCT
>JAUWTC010000237.1 GCA_030609785.1 Holophagae bacterium | reverse complement strand
TGACCGCTGAGCAGGTCCAGCGCCTGAGGGGCGTCGATTTCGGTGACGGATCGGCCGAGTCCACGGCGCCCGCGGTCATCGACGAACCGGCCGAGAAGCTTGCAGAGCCGGAAGCTCCTGTGGAAGAAGCCATTGCTGATGAGCCGGCTCAACCCGGAGCTGCGGCAGATGAGACCGTTGCCGAGGAGCCGGCCGAAGAGACAGCGGATGATTCCGAAGAGCCTGCTGAGGTGAAGGCGAAGGAGGGCGGTGCATCATGACCGCAACCAAGAAAAAAGCAAAAAAAATGCTGAAAATCACCCAATTCAAGAGCGGGATCGGCTATGCGGAGAACCAGAAAAAGGTCCTCATCGGGCTGGGACTGGGAAAGATCGGTCGTACCGTTACGCGGGTCGACCATCCCTGTATCCGCGGCATGGTGACCAAGGTCTCGCACCTAGTTTCAGTCGAGGAGGTGGAGGCATGACCATGGAACTGCACAATCTTCGTCCTGCGGCGGGCGCCAAGCGTTCCCGTAAGCGGGTCGGTCGTGGACCGGGTTCGGGTAACGGCAAGACTGCCGGCAGGGGCCATAAGGGCCAGAAATCCCGGAGCGGTTACTCGCGCCGGTACGGTTTCGAGGGCGGTCAGATGCCCCTGGTTCGCCGAATTCCCAAGCGCGGCTTCTTCAACGTGTTTCGGGTGGACTACCAGGTGGTCAACCTGCGGGATCTCGATCGGGTCTTTGAAGATGGTGACGAGGTCAACCCGACCACGTTGGTCGAGAAGGGTCTGATTCGTCGTGGCCCCAAGCCGGTCAAGATTCTGGCGACTGGTGATCTTTCCAAGAAGCTGTCGATCGTGGCCGACAAGTTCTCCGGCTCCGCTCGAAGCAAAATCGAGGCCGCAGGGGGTACCTGCGAGACGGTGGCGTCGTGATCGAAAGTTTCCGCAACATCTTTGCCATTCCTGACCTCCGGAAAAGGCTGATTTTCACCTTCGCCTTGCTGGCGGTCTACAGGGTGGGCGCCTTCATTCCGATTCCCGGGGTGGACCCGATGGCGCTGGCCGAGTTCGCGGAGGCCGCCAAGGGAACGGTTCTGGGATTCTTGAACTTGTTTTCCGGTGGGGCGCTCGGGCGGATGACCGTCTTTGCCCTGGGGATCATGCCGTACATTTCGGCGTCGATCATCCTACAGTTGTTAACCGTAGTCTGGCCCTATTTGGAAAAACTCTCCAAAGAGGGTGAACTCGGGCGACGGAAGATCACCCAGTACACTCGGTACGGAACCATTGTTCTGTCCGTGATCCAGGGCATGGGTATCTCCTTCTTCTTGGAGAGAACTCAGGCGCCGGGCGGCGCCCATCTGGTGCCCTTGGAGTTGCAGGGTTGGGGCTTTCGCCTCTTGACCGTGTTGACGTTGACCACCGGCACTGCATTCGTCATGTGGCTCGGTGAGCAGATCTCGGACCGGGGCATCGGCAACGGCATCTCGCTGATCATCTTTGCGGGTATCGTCGTCGGTTTGCCTGGTGCGATCTTAAGCACGATCAGCGACGTACAACAGGGTTCCCTGAGCATCATGACCACATTGATCCTGATCGTCTTCATGATTGGGGTCGTTGCGGCGATTGTCTACATGGAGCGTGCCCAGCGGCGAATACCGATTCAATACGCCAAGCGGGTTGTCGGACGGCGGGTCTACGGTGGCCAGAGCACCTATTTGCCTCTCCGGCTGAACACCGGCGGCGTGATCCCCGTGATCTTCGCAGCCTCGATCATGTCGTTTCCGCAGACCTTGGGACAGATGATCGAAAATCGCTGGTTGCAGAAGATCACCGAGGCCCTGGGCTATGGTGAGCCTCTCTACAACCTGGTCTATCTGTTGTCGATCGTCTTTTTCTGCTACTTCTACACGTCGATCATCTTCAATCCGGAAGACACGGCGGAGAACATGCGGAAGTACGGTGGCTTCATTCCCGGGATCCGTCCAGGGAAAAAGACCGCAGAGTTCATCGATCGGATCCTCACCCGGATCACCTTGGTCGGTGCGATCTACCTGGCGATTGTCGCGATCCTGCCTCAGATTCTGATTTCAGGATTCAAGGTGGCGACGATCCCCGTGATCGGTACCGCGCTCGATGCGTTGTTGCCGGCGGTTATCACCGAGGGACTCGGTCTGAAGTTCTACTTCGGCGGCACCTCGTTGCTGATCGTCGTCGGGGTTGCTATGGATACCGTCCAGCAGATCGAAAGCCAGCTCGTGATGCGACACTACGACGGCTTCATGCGCCGTGGTCGGATTCGCGGGAGGCGATAACGGATGATTCTGCTCAAGTCCACGGCTGAGATCGATGCCATGGACCAGGCTAATCGCCTGGTTCACCGAGCACTGGTGCACGTCCGAGATTCGGCCGCGCCCGGTGTGACGACATGGGATCTCGATCAGAAGGCCGAGGCCTTGATTCGAAGTGAGGGCGGCATGCCCGCCTTCAAGGGGTATCGGGGATTTCCCGGTACGCTTTGTATTTCCATCAACGACGTCATTGTCCACGGGATCCCGAGCCGAAGCGTGCGGCTGCGCGATGGTGACCTGGTCAGCGTGGACTGCGGCGTGGTGATGGATGGCTTCTATGGTGATGCGGCGATTTCTTTCGGCGTGGGACGGGTTTCCGAAGAGGCCTGCCGGCTGATGGAAACGACGCAGCAGTGCCTCGAGGATGCCGTTTCCGAGGTCCGGCCCAGCAACCGGCTCGGAGATGTCGGCGCCGCCGTACAGCGAAGGGCGGAGTCGGCAGGGTATGGGGTGGTCCGGGATTTCGTGGGGCACGGCATCGGCCGGAGCCTTCACGAAGACCCTCAGGTTCCCAATTACGGGGTCGCTGGACGAGGGCAGGTGATGAAGCCGGGGTTGGTCATCGCCATCGAGCCGATGATCACCGCCGGAAGCTGGCGCGTGAAAATCGACGATGACGGCTGGACAGCCAGGACAGAAGACGGTAGAATCGCCGCCCATTTTGAGTTCTCAGTTGCTGTAACTGAGAATGGTGCCCGTGTGCTCGGGGTTGAGGAGTAGAAATGGCCAAGGAAGAAGCGATCGAGGTGGTCGCAACAGTTGTGGAGCCATTGCCGAACGCAATGTTCCGCGTCGAACTTGAAAACAGCCATGAGGTCTTGGCCCATATCTCGGGGAAGATGCGAAAGCATTTCATTCGGATCCTGCCCGGGGACAAAGTACTTGTCGAACTCTCTCCATATGATTTGAAGAGGGGTCGTATCGTTTACCGCTACAAATAAAAAGGGGGCGACAATGAAAGTTCGTCCGTCAGTAAAACGCATGTGTACGAAATGTAAGATCATCCGCCGTAAGGGCGTGATTAGGGTGATCTGCGAAAACCCGAAACACAAGCAACGCCAGGGATGATCGAGGAGGATTCATGGCACGTATCGCAGGTGTTGATCTGCCAGCTAACAAGCGAGTCGAAATCGGCTTGACCTATATTTACGGTATCGGTCGCACCCGTGCCAGAGGGGTTCTTGCAACCGCCGGTGTCGAGGAGGGCATCAAGATCAAGGATCTGTCGGAAGACGAGATCCTTCGTCTGCAGCGCGTCCTTCAAGACGAAGGTCGGGTTGAGGGTGATCTCCGCAAGGAGGTGGCCATGAACATCAAGCGGCTGATCGAAATCGGCAGCTATCGCGGGATCCGCCACCGCCGGGGTCTGCCCGTCCGGGGACAAAGGACCCATACCAACGCGCGAGGGCGAAAGGGTCCGAAGCGTCAAGCTGTTGCCGGCAAGAAAAAAGTCGGTAAGGTGTAGAGACCGGGGAGTTCAAGTATGGCCAACGACCGCAAAGGTGCACGCAAGCCGCGTCGGGAAAAGAAAAACGTCCCGCACGCCGTTGCAAATATTCACGCCACCTTCAACAATACGATCGTCACCTTCACCGACACCAGCGGTAACACGCTGTGCTGGTCGTCCGGAGGTCGGATCGGCTACAAGGGTTCGCGCAAGGGCACGCCCTATGCCGCTCAGCTGGCTGCGCGTAATGCCGCTGAACAGGCCCAGGACAACGGTGTTCGCAGTGTCGAAGTCCGCGTCAAGGGTCCCGGCCCCGGCCGCGAATCGGCGATTCGCGCCGTTGCAGCCGCCGGCATGGACATCAAGAGTATCCGTGACGTGACGCCCATCCCCCACAATGGTTGTCGTCCGCGTAAGCGCCGTCGCGTCTGAATTGTTAGGAGTCTGATAGTGGCACGTTATAGAGGGCCTGTTTGTCGGCTTTGTCGCCGTGAAGGTATGAAGCTCTTCCTCAAGGGAGAGCGGTGTTACAAGGAAAAGTGCGCCATCGAGCGTAGAAACCAGCCCCCGGGACAGCACGGTGGCGCCCGTCGGCGGAAACCGCGAGCCTACGGCATCCAGTTGCGTGAGAAGCAGAAGCTTCGCCGCGTATACGGTGTGCTGGAAGGCCAGTTCAGGCGGACGTTTGACGAAGCAAACCGTCGTAAGGGCGTGACCGGTGAGAACCTGTTGAAGCTCCTCGAGCTTCGGTTGGACAATGTTGTCTTCTCCCTGGGATTTGCGACCTCTCGCACCCAGGCGCGGCAGCTGCTTCGCCACGGTCATGTCCTGGTGGACGGACGGCGGGTCAATATTCCTTCCTTCCGGGTCAAACCGGGCATGGAGGTTTCGCTCCGGGAGAAGAGTCGGAAACTGGTCCAGATTGAAGAGGCTGTCGATTTCGCCCAGGGACGAGGAGTCCCCGCGTGGTTGGAGTTGGACGCCGCCAATCTCACCGGCAAGGTTCTGGAGACGCCCTCTCGTGAGGACATCCGCTTCCCGATTCAGGAACAGCTCATCGTCGAGCTCTACTCGCGTTGAGGAGTGTGTAAATGATTTGGCACCAGTTCCAACGTCCTACAACGGTCACCCTCGAGTCGGAAACTGCCACCGAGACCTACGGGCGATTCGTTGCGCAGCCTTTTGAACGTGGATGGGGAACGACCATGGGCAACGCCCTTCGTCGGTCCCTGCTGTCGTCGATTCCGGGGGCTGCCGTTACCGCCATCAAGATCGAGGGTGTCGACCACGAGTTTTCGGCAATGCCTGGCGTTGTCGAAGACGTCACCGACATCATTCTCAACCTCAAGCAGGTGCCGATTCGGCTCCACGGAGTGGACGCGGCATTC
>JAUWTC010000435.1 GCA_030609785.1 Holophagae bacterium | reverse complement strand
CCTGAGGGCGACGATCGCATCACCGCTCTCGTGAGACTCGACAGCCAATGCCGCACGGTGGAGGCCCATCAGGTCCGCATCGCTTGATCGGAGCAGAGACTCGAGCTGTCGTCGATCGTCCTCTGTGGCGATATAAGGGTTCAGACGCCTATCCCAGAATATATTGAGGCGACGGCGCCGTTTGAACGCGCGTTGCTCGGGCTCCAATGGGGCGAAGGCTACGAGCGCCTCGTTGCCCAGCCACAGGCGCGGTACCGAGAGCAGCGATCCCAGGTTGAGGGGCTTGTCGGAATCGAACCGATACAAAATCGGACCGACCCGGATATCTCTATCCGAGACTCGGTGGATTTCCAGCGCCGCGTCGGAGTCGGTGAATTTCAGCGTGTCACCCTCGACCCTGAGGTCTTGTGCAGTAACGCCCAGGGCCTGAAAGACCCAATTGGGCACCGTGACTTCGACACCCCCGACTGACAGCGTTGTTCGTTGATACAGGGTGCGGATAACGTCGGTGAAATTTCTTTCGATCGTCTTACGCCTGAAGGTGTTCTTCGGGGTCAGTTCACCTTGGTCGGCCTCGAAGTCCCGATCGATCACTGCGAAGTCGACGATCCGCTCGAATGGCGAGAGGAAGGTGTTGGCAGTGATCACAAGGGAACGGAAATGACCTCGGAGGTCTTCAGTGGACAGGTCTCGCAGGTTGACTTCTTCAAAGTCGAGATTGGGATAGATCAGGGCCGTGTTGTAGGGCCGGTGGTCGCCGACGAGAAATACACGGCTGACCGAGTCGAAATCCCGGAAGAGGTTTTCGATCTTCTGTGGGGCGACTGTTTGCCCTTGGACATTCTTGTAGATTTCCTTTTTCCGGTCGATGATTCGGATGAAACCATCATCCGACATTTCCATCAGATCACCGGTATGAAACCACCCATCCGCGTCGAAACTCACGATGTCCTCGGGCGGATCGAGGTACCCCTCCATGACGTAGGGCCCCTTGACCAGGAGTTCTCCGTCATCGGCCAGGGCGATCTCGATACCGGGAAGTGCGGGACCCAGGGAATCTTCCCGATATTTGCCCGGGGGGGTCATCGTCATTCCGCCGGTGCCCTCGGTCATACCGAAACCGCTCATCAGTTCTACGCCGTACCGCTGGAAAAACCGGAAGATATCCGGGTCGAGATATCCAGCCGCCGAGAGGCCCCAGCGGAGATTGCCTCCGGTCTGGCGTTTGACAGCGGCCAGGATGGCAACGTCGTCGGCGACCTCAAGGTCGACTTCGGCCTTGACAGTGTCGTACAGCTGCATCCATTTCATTGGAATTGAGATGAAAACTGACGGTTCAAACTCCTGCATCTGGAGCATCAGATTTTCAATCGATGCGTTCTCGGCGAAGATGTAGGTTGCTCCCCAGAAGATGCAGCCGGTCATCTCGAGAAATCGCCCGAAGGTGTGGAAGAGGGGCAGGTAGCTCAAGAACCGGTCGCCCTCGCCGATTTCGGGGAGGGCCAGTGCCCGGTGGAACCTCTTGGTGACGATGTTGCGGTGGGTGAAACAGATACCTTTGGGAGTTCCCGTGGTTCCGGAGGTGTACATCACCGACACACGGTCGTCGATGTTCAAGGCCGCGCGACGACGCTCCAACTCGGACCTCGAGATCGAGGAGGCGGCTTCCATCACTGCCTCGAGGGGCATCACGTTGTGGTCACCATCGGCAGTGCCGTCCAAAGAAACGATGCGGCGAACGCCCGGAGCCTGGTCACGAAGAGTGACGACCCGTTCGATCAGGTCCCTCGACGAGGCCACGACGGTCGTAACCTTCGCATGGTTGAGGATGTAGGCGACGTCCGCTTCCGTTGCTGTCGCCGGAATCATGACGTTGACCAGTCCCGAACTCAGGCACGCCAGGTCGGTCAGGGCCATCTCCAATCTATTCCTCGACAGGATGGCCACCGTCGTGCCCTGAGGGTCTGCCTGGGTCAGAGCGATCAGGCCCCGGGCAAGCAGGTCCACCCGGCCGGCCGCTTGGCGCCAGGTGACGTTTCGGGCGCCCTTTCGGCCAGGGATGATGAACAGGGTCCGGGTGGGGTGGCGTTCGGCCCGCTGCCGGAACAACTTAGGAAAGGTGAAATTGGTGACTTCGATCAGCCGAGTCAGGCGATCGGCCCACTGGTCGGTCGTGCCGTTTTCGACGATTCGACGGCGCAGCGGCCGGACCCGTACCGCGTCGAGAAGGTCCTCGGCCGCGTTCAAATCGTCCGTCGTCGGTTGATCCTCCAACCGCTGGACCAATTGGTCGACGATAAGGGCAACACACTTGGGGTCAATCAGTCCCAAAAGGGTCGTGCTCTCCCGGTGCGTCGCCAAAAAACGAGCCGCGGCGGCTTCCATGACAGCGGTTTTCGGGCCACCGTTTTCGCTCAGCAGCTCCTCGATCAGGAGGGCAGCCGCTTCTGGGGTTGCCGTGGACAGCTGATCGACAAATTGACCGACTGATTTGGGTTGTGGCGGACCGGAGGCCTGCGTCATCGTTTTCTCGTTTCGCTATTCGGAATCAGCGATTTGTCGTCCGTCATACCACTGACCTCCTCGGTCGGACCGGTAGTATGCAGGTCATTCTATCCCAGGCTGATAGCTTCTTTCAGAGCGATCGGCGCAGGTCGACGAAACGCGGTTCGTTTCGCAGTCTGGACCAGGCGGGATCGGCATCCATCACGGCGCCGTTGGAAAATCCCGATTTAACGGCAACCTCCAGCCACTGGAGGGCCTCGTCGTGCTGTCCCGCCTGGGCGAGCCCTCGGGCCAGGTCATAGGACCGGAGTGCGTCGG
>JAUWTC010000191.1 GCA_030609785.1 Holophagae bacterium | reverse complement strand
CGAGCACGAGGTCAACGCCGTTGAGGAGATCGTCGACGGTTGAGGGTGTTATCTCGGCGACGATAGGTTCCAGCTTTATCTCGGCGTTCACCTCGGCGAGCCTGTGGGCCGCCGTTTCGGCTTTCAAGGCACCCGCATGAGCGTCGGCCTCGGTGTAGAGCACTTGGCGATGGAGGTTGCTCCACTCCACCCGGTCGTGGTCGATGAGCCGTACCCGGCCGATCCCGGCCCGTACGCACAATGCCGCGGCATGGCCGCCCACTGCCCCGCACCCGGCCACTGCGACCGAGGATGCGGCGAGTCGAGCCTGGCCGGATTCTCCGAGGTTCGGGAAGAGAATCTGGCGGGCGTAGCGATCGTCTGTCTTCGGCGTCATGCCCCATGGTAACGCTGCAGGCTTTGGTTCATGCCCAAACAGGGGTTACTTCAATATCTTGTTACTCCGTGATAAGGCACGGGACCATGGGGCGCCCTTCGTGGCACCCCATGGTCGGGCCTGAAAAACGATCAAAAAACTACTCGCATTCAGGGTTGTCCTCATCGTGGAGGTTGACCGCCTCGGCGAGGTCCTTCGCGTGAACCAGAGCCGAATGATCGGAGCTCAGGTCGCCGAGAATCAATTCGACCTCCGCCATGACATCGAGAAATTCCATGTCGGGAGTCTGATCGCCATCGGTGTCGATCATCTCCGACCACAAAATGCAACCGTGGGCTGCGTTCAACCATGCGGCAAGAGCCTGGGCCCGGGCCAGGTTCAGCATCGACGGTTTCTGAGGCCACATCACATCATGGGCTTCCTCCAGGGTCGAAGCCGGGATGACCTCCGAGAAGACGGCCGACGCGAAATCGACGAGTTCCAAGTAGGCCAGGAGGGTGACGGGATCGATGTGCTGGGCCTTGAAGGGCTTGAACTCGTGCTTCCAGAAGCCGTGTGAGCGCGAGCAGGTGCAGTCGCCCGTCACCAGTTTGGCGAGTTCATCCGAGGCCTGTCCGCCGTCATCGTCGACGGTGGTCACTTCGATCAGGTGCATTCCCGGAGTGGTGAATGTGACCTCGGCGCTGTCCGTAACGGTGAAGGGATAGGTTCCCCACGGGCTCGGGTAAGGATCCGGGCCGATGCCGTCGTTGAAATACATCGATTGAACCCCGAAGTTCCAGATGAACTCCAGGTCGTCGGAACCGGGATCCGTTGCCGTGGCCGCATGTGTCTGAGGCTCATTGAGCCTGCCGTAGAAGATCACCCCGCCGGCAAAGGGAATCGTATCCGAGGTGTCCAAGACCACCGAGGGATCGAGATTTGCCACATCGACCGACGTTACTGCGGATCCCTGGCCTCCATCGTCGTCGGTGACGGTCACGGTGACGGCATAGAGGCCGTTATCTCCGTAGACATGAGAGGCGCTGAGTTCACCGAATCCGGCGCCCTGAGTGACCGTTACCGGCTGTGGTGGGGATCCGTCGCCCCAGTTGACCCATGCGCTATGAAGATCGAGGATGCCTGGGTCGGTGAATTGGGCGCTGACCGTTGCCGCCTCACCCTCGTTAATGGAATCACCGGTCGCGGTGACCTCTGGGGCGACGTTGTGAATCGTCACTCTTGTGGTGTCCGAATCTGTCAAGCGGCCGTCGCTGACCTCCAACTTGACCCATCCCGAATAGTCATCGGGCCACATCTTCGACGCGGTCGGGCTCGAGGACCACGAGGTGTCCCAGGTGCCGTCATTGTTGAAGTCCCACCGGTATTCGAGAGTGTCGCCGTCCGGATCCGAGGATCCGCTTCCGTCAAAGACGACGGCGCTGCCCTCGTAACCCGTGTATGGGCCACCTGCATCCGCTACCGGCGGGTGGTTGACGTTGATCGCACGGATCGTCCATGAGTCATGGACGACGGAGCACTCCCCATAGCCCAGCTTGTAGTAGCCGCCGTCCTGCCAGCCGGAGCCCCAGCTGTTCCTGATGATCCAATACTGACCGGGATCGTTGAAGCCGGCCAGGATCACGGCGTGGGCGTATCGTGTGCATCGCCCGTGCTGGCAGTATTCCTCTCTGCCGCACCGGTAGATCCCGTGGTCGAAGTAGCCCTTGAAGTTGTCGCCGATGCCAACGGCAACGGCAAGGGGACCTTCGTTGATCAGGGCCTGTTTGACCGAGGATGCGTCGGCGGTCACTTGCCGCTGACTGACGATCTTCCATAACCGCGAGGCCCAGTCCGAGCATCGGTCGGAACATGTCTTGTCGCTGCAGATCTTGGCGCTGCTGCCGGAGGAGTAGGTGCAATCGCAGTCACATTTGAGGGAGGCCTTGCTTGGCAGTGGCTCCAACTTCTCCGGTAGACCCTGGTTCCGAATGTAGATCGAGTCCTTGAAGGCCTCCGCGAAATCACGGTCCACGGCCATCGAGGCCTGCCATCGCACCTCGTCGAGATGACGTTCCAGTTCAAAGGCCCTGCCGACGCCGAAATCATCCCGTCGGGCCTCGACAGCTATCTTCGTCGTGTCGAGAATTGACATCAGGCGATCGACGTCATCGGCAGTGATCGTCATCTGGCGCCCTCTCTCCATGCCGATCATCGCCTCGATGGCCGGCAAGTACTTGACCAGGAGGACGGCCGCATCAAAGGTCAGGATCGGGTCGGAAATGAAGATCTCTCGGACATCCCGGGCGAACTCATAGTAGGCTTCGATGGATTCTGAACTGACGAATTGGCGTCTGAAGTCTCGTAGTAGCTCAAGGGCACCTTGCTGATCGGAGAGGGACGACTGCTTGAGGGTCCAGTCGATGAAACACGCTGAGTTGCATCCCCCGTCGGCATAGGGGAAACAGCCCTCGTCGCTGATGCCGGAGTTCTTGACGTAGTCAAAGGCCTCGAAGTGCCATCCGCCGCAGCAGCTATTGCGGTTGTTGATGTTAAAGCAATCGGAGACCAGGTATTGCTCGGAAAGATCGAGGTCCAGGCCAGGATCTCCGGTGACGATGTTATAGACCGCCTCGATGGTTCCCACCGCCCCGAAGGCCCAGCAGGAGCCGCACGAACCCTGATTTTTGACCGGTGTCATCCAGTTCTGGCCGGCGTGATTTCTCCAGTCGAAGGAGGTCGGAAGAACCTTGGTTGCCGCACGAGGATCTCGTGGCAGGGCGGGAGCCTCAGCGAGTTCTGGCGGGGGTGATTCGAAGTTGATCGGGCCCTCCAAGGCCATCATCTCCGTAACCCTGCCGACCTCGCGACCCGAAGTGTCGATGCACATGGCGTAGCTCGATGAAAAGGAGTCTCGACCATCGTTCATGATTTTGAGGGAATAGCCCTGACGGGCACAGAGGGAGTGCGTCTCGCCACATCGACCGTCCAGGAAAGACCATGCCTCGCAGGTCTGGCCATCGGGGAACCGGCAAACACCTTCCTGCCCCCGTTCTCCCTCGATCGTCGAAAAATGAAAGCCGAGGTTCCGGCAGTAGACGGCGGAAGGGTTGCCCATCGACATGCCACCCGTTGGACCACTGTCGGCAGCGGCCGGCCCGAGGACTGCGGGTGTTGGTTCGGCGGTGACCCCGCCGATGGTTTCAGTGACACCGGTGCCTGGTACAACCAGCAACAGCAGGGCAATGATCGAGACGACTCCTCTTTTCATATGACAATCCCTTCCTCCCCACACCACAGAGGCGGGGTGGTTCACCACACGCTCCCAGCCAAGTCAGATCGACGTGGCTTTCATCTCTTCCTTTGTTGCCTTGCCGTACAATGTCGGTTCTTCTTTGAAGACTGTCAATGACCAATAGTGATGAGAATCGACACCCATCTTGATAGAATCAGCCGAGAATCTGGTGGAAGGATGGAATCGGGAGGAATCGATGACATACAGTGACGCATTTCGGGTGGAGCCCGGCAGTGAAGTCCAGTTGGAGAAGATCGATGCGGGCTTCAAACCCGAAGGTCTCAAGCGAAAAGAGGGCGAGCGCGAATTCGGTCGAAAAGTTGGCCGATTGCGCGAACTGCAACACCAGTTGTACGCCGAGGACAAGCACTCGCTGCTGATCGTGCTTCAGGGCCGGGATGCGGCCGGCAAGGACGGCACGATTCGCCACGTCTTCGGCCCTCTCAACCCCCAGGGTTGCAGGGTGGCCAGCTTCAAGGTGCCGTCGAAGTTGGAAGTCTCCCATGACTTCCTCTGGCGCTGCCACATCGCGGCCCCGGCCCGGGGTCAGGTCGGGATCTTCAACCGGTCACACTACGAAGACGTCCTGGTCGTCCGGGTGCACGATCTGGTGCCCGAGGCGACCTGGTCGAAGCGCTTCGATCACATCAATAATTTCGAAGCACTGCTTCACGACAAAGGCACGACCGTACTCAAGTTCTATCTCCATATCGACCGAGATGAACAGCTTGAACGCTTTGGCATGCGGATCTCGGATCCGGCCAGAAACTGGAAAATCAGTGATGCCGACTATTCGGAAAGACCCTATTGGGACCAATACACCGAGGCCTTCGAGGATGCACTGAGTCGGTGCAGTACGGAAAATGCACCGTGGTTCGTCATCCCGGCAAACCGCAAGTGGTTCAGAAACCTCGCCATCGCCTCAATCGTCGTCGATTCGATGGAGAAGCTCAACATGAAGTACCCGGAACCCTCGGTCGACATGGATGAGATCAGGCGGAAGTACCACCAGGCGGAGAACGCGGGTTAGCCCGAGAATTGAACCACGAAGACACTAAGGACACAAAGATTAATGAATATATGCACTTAACAATTCTACCCAGGATTGCCTGCGGATCAGAGTATTCTTTGTTTCCATAGAATATGGTACACTAAGTATGACGAAAAGGGGACATAATGGGTAAGACTCGAATGACGATCTCGGTTTCCGAGGATGTTGCGACGTATCTCCGTTCGGCGCCGAACGCCAGTTTGATGGTTTCGGAAGCCGTAACTCAATACCGGGCGAGTGAACTCAAACGCCGGTTGGAAGTGGCCTATCGAGAGGACGCCGAAGAAAGTGAACAACTGAATTCCGAGTGGGAGGCGGCAGATTCCGAGATTGACGAATGACGAGGGAGATGGGGCGAGGTGTGGTTGTTCGGGTCCGTTTTGATCCGGCGGAGGGGAGTGAGATTCGGAAGACTCGACCTGCAGTCGTTGTATCCAACGACGCCGCTTGCCGTTTTGATTCGGTCGTCCAGGTCGTTCCCGTGACCCGACTCCCAGAACGTGGCCTACGACCCTACGAGTCTCTGGTTGAATCTGCCGGCAGTGGACTCTCCAAGCCATCCCGTCTGGTCACAAACCAGATTCGAACGATCTCGAGGAAGCGGGTTGGCGAGATCCTCGGGCGAATCAGCGTCGAAGAGGTGCGGGAGTTGGACCGGGCCCTGAAGATTCAATTATCTCTGGGAAACTGAAGGATTGATCAGTTCGAAAAGCCGTTTTCCAGGATTCCCTGAGCGTCGCTGACGATTCGTTCGATCAGTTCGGCGACGGTCGGGATGTCGTTGACCAGACCGACGCAGAGGCCGGCGGTACACAGCCCGGCTTCGATGTCACCAGTTGAAAGAACCTTCAGGCCATTCTTGCCGCTGACCAGGGGCGCCAATTCTTCGATGCCTGCGCCTTCGGCTTCCATGGCGACCACCTTCTCGGCGATGGAATTCTTCAGCACTCTCTCCGTATTGCGCAGCGACCGCAAGACGTAGGTCGTGTCGCCCTCGCCGGCGCGAACGAGCCAGTCCTTGACGTTTTGGTGCACCGGCGATTCGACGGTGGCGACGAAACGTGTGCCCATGTTGATCGCTCCCGCGCCGAGGGCCAGGGCCGCGATCAGGCCGCGTCCGTCGGCGAAGCCGCCCGAGGCGATCACCGGAATG
>JAUWTC010000176.1 GCA_030609785.1 Holophagae bacterium | reverse complement strand
TTGTGGCGACGACGACGACCGTTCTGATCGTATGGTTTTTCACAGGAGAACCTCTTCTGGCGACTGGAGTCGGCATCGTCGAGGTCATCGCAAAGATGCTGCTCTATTACGCCCACGAACGAGCCTGGAATCGGGCCATTTTCGGCAAGAAGGAAGTCCCTGGCGGTTCGCATGAGGTCGTGCAACTCACGGAGTTTGATGACGAAAGGCAGTCCGAAGAGGCCGTTGGCTGACTAATTTGTGTCAAAGACTTGCAAAAGCGGCATCGGAGGGGCTGATTTGTTGATGATTTTTGCATGAGAGCTAAATATATTAAAATAAAGGTATAGAAAACTGAGACACATCAATTTTGATGATGAATTCATCAATTGTCGCAAAAAGATTATTGCGACGGAGTCCTAACAAGGACTTGACAAGACCGGTTCTTGGGCCTTAGATTCTATAAGAACGAAGAAATTTGAGTTTTCCGGGGGGCATCCCCACTAGTTATTTGACAACGAACGTGAGGCGTTGAAGCGGAGAGGGTAAATGGTCACTTCCTCTCCGGGGAGCCAATAGTGAAACCGACACACGCTCGATCTCTGAAAGGGGGATTTAGGCGGGTATCGGTTCTTCGGCAGGCAATATTTTGACCACCGCCGCCGACATCACTAACGGCTTTTTGGACGAGGGGAAGAAATCATGAAATCAACGCACATCACAAAGAAAATATTCATAGCATTTATTTTTGTTGGACTTTGCGCCGGCGCCGGCTGGGCGGCGGAAGATCTGTTTTTGTCGGATTCGGATCCCTGGATAGGGGTGACCGACATCTATCGGGTGACTCTGGACGACACGAGCGGCCACGGCGACTTGACGCTCATCGCACAGGTGCCACTGGCCGAAGGCTACGCCATGGCCTGCGCGCCGGATGGTGATCGGTGCTACGTCGTCAGCAAGCACACCGCCTTTCTCGGATACCTCGACATGGGCAACAACGGTTGGAATTACATAGGTCCTGTTCTGGATGGCAACGGCGACATCGTTCCGGAGATCGTTCTGGCGGCCTTTTCACCGGACGGTGACCTCTTCGTTGCCAGTCAAGTGGACGACAAGATCTATGTCGTCGATACCGGGAATGGGATGGCGACCGAAGTCGGCTACGCAAAAGAAAACGGGACGATCATCGACATTGAGGGCGCGGACATGGCCTTCAAAGCCGACGGCTACTTTTGCATGTGGACCAATTCGAACCAGACGATGTACACCCTGACGCTGCCCGACACCTATCCGGGCGTCGTCGTCGCAACCAAGGATTTTGACCAAGGTGGGACCTCCGTCACGGGTCTCGCCTTTCGTTCCAACGGTTACGGGGGACCAATAGGGTCAGATACAACCGGTGAGCAATTCCTGGTGTTGGACGGCAGTTTCCCGATGTATCTCAACGGGAGTCCCTTCGCACACAACTGGGGTGACATGGCCAACGGGTCGATGAATTTTGATATCTGCACCTTCACAATCGGTTACTACAAGAACCACGACTGGGAAGGCCGTGGGGTCCATGTCTGTGGCGTGGAGGTTGACCAGAATGACGGTCAAATGATCCTCTCGAACGCCAGGGGCAACAACTTTTCGATGCTCTTTGCCCAGTTGATCGCCGCCAAGCTCAATGTCTACGATGCAGCCGGTGTTGCTGTGATCGACGACGCCGAAGCCTGGCTCTGTCAGCAGGAGAACGCCTTTGACGGCGTTGAATTGACCTGGGATGAGAAATTCTACGACAAGACCCAGAAGGGCCTCGCTAACAGCTACATGGTTCCGCTGGACGATTTCAACAACTCGAACCACTGCGACTGAGCGCATCTGGTGGGCCGAGGCCCACCCAACAGACTGACCGTGATCGGGTCTGTCCGAGGTTTTCCTCGGGCAGGCCCTTTGCAATGAAACTGATTGTCAATCTTGACCTCACTCAAAGAGCAAACCACGTCGGCCTTCCTCTGGGACTACTCGGGCAACCTTGTCGGGATGGGGACGACTTTTGTCATCGGCGTCATCCTCGCTCGGTTGCTGGCGCCGGCGGAGTTCGGCCTGGTCGCGATGGTGGCGGTGTTCATCGGCCTGGTTCAGGGTTTGATGGACTTTGGGCTTTCGGGCGCCCTGGTTCAGCGCTCCGAGCCTTCAGCCGAGCACTTCACCTCGGCCTTCGTCGTCAATGTCGTTCTCGGCCTCATGTTGGCGTGCGTGGCCTTTGCCGCAGCGCCGTTGGTGGCCCAGTTCTACGACGAGCCGCGATTGATCTTGATCACCCGGGTGTTGGCCCTGGGCTTCATCCTGCGTTCATTGACCCTGGTTCACGAAGCATGGCTACGCAAATACCTGAAGTTCCGAACGCTGACCCAGATCCGGATCGGCGCCTCGGTCGTTGGTGGTCTCGTCGGCATCGTGCTCGCGTGGCATGGTTGGGGCGTCTGGAGCCTGGTGGCTCAGAGCCTGGTGTCGGCCTCGGTCAGTGTCGGCGGCCTGTGGTCATTGGGAGGATGGAAGCCGGGACGCTCATTCAGCTTCACGGCGCTCAGAGAGCTTTGGGCCTACGGATCTCATATGTTTGCCGCCGGCCTTTTGAACACCGTCTTCACCAAGGTCGACGTGCTGATCGTCGGCAAGCTCTTCAGCGCGGCCGACCTGGGCTTTTTCACCAGGGCCAAGGGGCTGGTGGGCATCGTCGTGCGCTTCAGTTCGGACAGCGTCGGGCGCGTGATGTTTCCGGTGCTCTCGTCGATCCAGGACCAGGAGGAACGCTTTCGCCGGGTTTCGGTTCAGACGCTGGCCCTGGTGTCCTTCGCTGCGTTCTTCCTCAGTGGTTGGCTCTTCGTCGTGGCCTACCCGCTGATCGTCCTGCTGTTGACCGAAACCTGGCTGCCGGCGGCGCCCCTGTTGCGGCTCTTCTGCCTCAGTGCCTACGTCGTGCCGGTCAACTCCATCATTCTCTCGATGCTCAAGAGCAAGGGGCGTTCGAAAGTATTCCTGCAACTCGAGGTCGTCAAAAAGGTGCTCTACCTGCTGGCGCTGGTCGTCGGTTTCCGCTTCGGTATCCAAGGCTATCTGATCGCCCTGGCCGTGATCAGCGTGATCAATACCGCTGTCAACATGGTGGCCTCGGCCAGGGTGGCGGGGTTGTCGGGCGGGGCGCTGCCGGCGGTTGTGGCGCCTTACGGTCTGGGCGCCGTGACGGCGGCTGGGGTGGTTTCGATCCTGATGCCGGCGGCACGGATGGGCGATGCCCTTCTCCTGGTCAGTTCGACCCTCGTATTTGCCGTGGTGTACCTGCTGGTCAACTGGTTGCTGCGTACCGACGGACCCGGCCTGGCGCTGTCGATGATCAAAGAGACTCTCGGCAGGAGGGCTGGATGATGGATCGGTTGGGCGCCTCCGATACTGGATCGTCCCTGGCGGCCATGCAGCCCTATGTCTTTCCCTATCTCGGATATTTCCAGCTGATTCATGCCGTTGACACCTTTGTCATGCTGGATGACGCCGACTTCATCGTTCGGGGATGGATCAACCGGAATGCACTCCTGCTCCGGGGACGCCGACTGCGCGTCACAGTCCCGGTCAAGCACCCTCGAAGGGGTCGGGAGATCCGGGACGTGGCGGTATTCAACGAGGCGCGTTGGAGGCGGAAACTCAGCGCGACGCTGGACCACGCCTATCACGGGGCCCCGTTCTTCTCCGAAGTGCGGTCGCTGGTCGCCGACGTCTTCGACATCGGGGACGGGATAAGCATCGCCGAGCTGGCTGCCCGCAGCATCCGCGCGGTCTGCGACTTCGTGGGCATCGAGAGCAGAATTGTCAACTCATCCGGCCGGTACCGGAACAAAGAGCTCGGTCCCACAGAGCGCCTGGTCGACATCTGTCGTCAGGAGGAGGCGGTGACACTGATCAACCCCGAGGGTGGGCAGGCTCTCTATTCCAAAGACACCTTCCGTCAGCACGGGATCGACCTCCGCTTTCTCAGCATGCGGAACATCGCCTACCGCCAGTTCTGGAACCATGCCTTCGTGCCCCGGTTGTCCATTATCGATGTACTGATGTTCAACGGAAGAGATGGCACCCGACAGTTGCTGGATCAATATGATTTACGCTAGGAAGCAAGACTGGAGCGCGGGGCTCCCGCCCCGCATCGTGACCTCAGGCGGCACGCGAACGCAATTGAACCGCCAAGAGCGCAAAGAACGCGAAGGCAGCGCAAAGGAAACACAAGGGATTTATTTATTCTCCATCTTGGCGTTCTTTGCGAGAGAATTCTCTTCTTGTCTTACCTCCCAACCTCCCAGCGTTTATGTCTAAATCACACCCCAACACCATCCTGATCCACGGTGTGCCCCGCTCGGGGACCTCGTGGCTCGGCCAGCTCTTCAACGCCCACGAGGACGTCGCCTACCGCTATCAGCCGCTCTTCTCACATGCCTTCAAGGATCGGCTCCGGCCGGATTCGTCACCCGAGGCGATCGAGGAGTTTTTCGACGACCTGATGACCACGGACGACCCCTTCGTGCTCGGCTGTGATCCCGATATCCACGGTTCATATTCGAAATTCCGCAAGTCAGCCGACCAGACCCACCTCGTCGTCAAACATGTCAGATACCATCACCTCCTCACGAACTGGCTCGACAGCCTCAACAGCCTCAAAGTGGTCGCCCTCGTGCGCCACCCGTGCGCCGTCATCCTTTCCTGGTTCAACGCGCCCCGTGAGTTCAACCCCGAGTGGGACCCGCACAAGGAGTGGCGCTTGGCCCAAGCCAAGAACCAGGACCGACCGGAGGAATTCAACGGCTTCGACCGTTGGAAAGAGGCTGCCCGGCTGTTTCTCCGGCTGTCACAAGAGCGGCCGCAGCAGTGCCGGCTCCTGCGGTACGGCGATCTGATCGCCGATCCCCTGGGCGAGACTGAGGGTGTCTTTAACTGGGTGGGTCTGCAGCCGACCACTCAGTCAACCGGGTTCATCCGCGAAAGCACCTCGCGACATGTCGAAGACGCCTATGCCGTCCACAAGATCAAAGCCGATGACCAGCGCTGGCGGAAGGACCTGCACCCCGCCATCGCCGATGCTATCCTCTCAGACATCAAGGATACTGAACTTGAGCAATTTGCACGTTAAACGAGCCGCACACGATCTCGCCGTACTGGGCGGGCCGAAGGCCTTCGACGAGAGGTATCACGTCGGGCGTCCGGAAGTTGGAGACCGGGATCGCATGGTGCAACTCTTCAATGAAGTGCTGGACCGGCGCCGGCTGACCAACCGCGGGCCGCTGGTCCTAGAGCTCGAGGCACGCCTGGCCGATATGCTCGAGGTCAAACACGTTATCGCCACTTGCAACGGCACGTTGGCGCTGGAGATTGCCGAACGCGCGCTGGGTCTCGAGGGCGAGGTCATCGTACCGGCCTTCACCTTCGTCGCCACGCCCCACAGTCTTCGGTGGCAGGGCATCACCCCGGTGTTTTGCGACATCAATCCTCAGACCCACACCCTCGATCCCAACAAGATCGAAGCCCTGATCACGCCACGCACCACGGGCATCATCGGTGTCCATCTGTGGGGGCGGCCGTGCGACGTCGAAGCCCTGGAGGCCATCGCCGATCGGCATGGCCTGAAACTCATCTTCGACGCCGCCCACGCCTTCGGGTGCTCGCACCACGGGCGCATGATCGGTGGCTTCGGCGACGCCGAGGTCTTCAGCTTTCAGGCGACAAAGTTCTTCAACACCCTCGAGGGTGGGGCTGTCGCCACCAACGATGACGACCTGGCAACTCGAGTGCGCCGGATGAAGGACTTCGGGTTTTCAGGGATCGACACCGTCGTTTCCGTCGGGACCAACGCCAAGATGAATGAAATTTCCGCGGCTATGGGCCTCGGTGGTTTGGAGAACCTGGACCGTATTCTCGAGGCCAATCGGATGAACTTCGAGGCCTACCGCCGACACCTGGGATCGATCCCCGGAGTTGGCCTGGTCGACTACGACACGACCGAACGCAACAACTTCCAGTACGTCGTCATCGAAGTGGA
>JAUWTC010000377.1 GCA_030609785.1 Holophagae bacterium | reverse complement strand
CTGGTGCGCAGCGGCGCGGTCGTCCTGTCAATCCCTGGAGAGGGGCAACAGGATCTCTCTCTGACGCTTCAAATTCAGGATGTAGGTGATGGTGAGTTCCTCTACGTTCGAGTGGTTCAGGTCGATGGCGGTATGGCCTGGTCCAGCCCTGTTTTCTTGAGAAAATCTTTATATGAATAATTAGTCCTTTTGGTATATCCTTAATGAACTGAGGATGGGGGTGCTGATGATCATTCGGGGAAATTGGTGGCTGATGTCGGTGGCAACGTGCGCAATCGGCATTTTCGGGGTGGTCCCGGTGTGGGCGGACTCCTCTGGAGACGCCGCGTTGGAGCGACTGGGGAGAACGACGGAGTCGGCCCTCAGGCAGACCCCTGTTCTCCGGGCGGTCCTCGAGGACCTCAGTGGCGACGAGGCTGCCGCGGCGTCTCAAAGCGGTGCGGGCACGCCATCGATTGGGTATCTGCGAGAGGGCATCGGGTCGTCTTTTGATCGGCAACTGAATTCCCAAGACACGGTCAGTATCGACATCCCCTTCAATGGTCC
Source organism: Holophagae bacterium (assembly GCA_030609785.1). Lineage (GTDB taxonomy): Bacteria > Acidobacteriota > Thermoanaerobaculia > Thermoanaerobaculales > Sulfomarinibacteraceae > DAOWGJ01. Next base: position 3,031 of record JAUWTC010000377.1, on the reverse strand, counting down.
GGGCCAAGGTTCCCGAGCGAGAAGATTGACTGACGCTGCCGGTCTCCGGACGGTGGCCCTGAAACGTGTCGCCGTTTTGGATGTCGTCAGGGTCGTCGGCGAAGAGTGGGTGAGAACGGCGGCGTTGGCGGATCGCCTTGAGGTGGTCCGAACCCGGCTGGATCACCTTGACAAGGCCTTGATATTGCAGAACAAACGCCTGGAATTGGGTGAGGTTGCCGGAACCGAGGTGATGCAGCTGGAACTCGCTCGGGCCGCAGAGGCATCAAAGAGGGCCGGACTCGAGGCTGATGCCGAAAGCGGTCGGCACCGGATGAAAGCCCTGTGTGGCGACGGGTGCGTCTTTCCGGCGCCCGGGGATCTCGTGGCGATTCAGTCGTCCCTCGGGTCCAGGTCACAGGTCCGCGGAGCGGTCGACTTCGAGACAGCCCCGGGGGTCAGGGGCGTGATGTCCGACAAGGCTCTGGCCGAAGCTCAAGCAGATCTGACCGCTGCGACGATTTGGGGGCGGCCCTCGGTTGGCGTGGAATGGGAACATATTCCCTCCCTCGACGGTATCGAAGGATGGGACGCACTGGGGTTGCAACTCACTGTGCCATTGCCTTTCGGGCGGAGCGGGAAACGGCAGGTTGAAGAGGCCGAGGCACGCTCCCGGGCGGCGGCAGCCTGGGCCGAAGCGGAGATGGTTGAAATTCAGGCGCGGTATGAGTGGGTACGATCAGAGTTCCGCGGCGCTGAGGCCCGTCTGGCGGCCCTGAATCCTGTTCTCAATCGGCTGGAGCGCACGGAGTTTTCCCTCGGTGAGCAGTTTCGGCTCGGGGCCGTGTCGTATCTGGTGTATATCGACGGTCTGTCGCGGCTGGATGGGGTCCAACTCGAAGCCGTCGATGCCCGCGAGCGGTTACTGCAATCCCGACTTCGCCTGGCTGTCTTGCTTGACGATGCCGGCCTGTTCCCGCTGCCCCCGAAATACCCCGAACCCGTGCAGGAGAATTGACGATGAAAACACTGAGTGTGCTGATGTTCGTTTTTGCGGCCCTTCCTGTTACGGCGGGTGAGGTCGTCACTCTCGATGCCCAGAGCCAGACGCGGGCCGGAATCGTCGTCCGTCCGGTCCTGGAGCGATCCTTCGGCGAGCAGATCCGGGTCATCGGCCAGGTCGTCCGCGCGCCCGGATCGACGCTGACGGTCAAGTCGGTTCTTGCCGGTCAGGTTGAGACGATCAACGTCGCCCCCGGCGATCCCGTTCGATCGGGCATGGTGCTGACCGAGTTGCATTCCCACGAAATGTTGGGTATGCAGGGGGACTTTCTGATGGCTGGGGACAGGGCGAGGCTTGCCCAGAGCCGATTGGACGCCGGCAGGGAGCTTTATGACCTGGACGGCATCAGCCGAATTGAGCTGGAAACCCGTGAACAGGAAGCATTTGCGGCTCAGCTCGAGTTGGATCGGGCCCGTGCGGAGCTGGTCAATCACGGTGTAGGCAATGATGCCATAGGGCACTTGGAGCAGACCCGCACAACTTCTCACAGGATGCCGGTGGCCGCTCCGCTGGACGGTGTGGTTCTGGAAATGATGGTCCAACAGCACCAGTGGGTTCAGGCCTACGAGCCTCTGATGGTGTTGGGAGATCCCCAGAGGGTCGAGCTGATGTTGCAAATCCCCCCGGACCAGGCTGCGGAAGTCGCTGCGGGTTCTCTGGTTGAGTTCGTTCCGGTGGGACGGCCTCATCTGACCGGCAGGGCGACGGTGGTTTCAAGAGTTCCTCAGGTCGATAAAGAGACACGAACCGTCAAGGTCCGGGCACGGATCCTCGATGTTGGCGGAGTGTCCTTCTTTCCGGGCGTGTTCATCGAAGGGACCGTGACAACCGGTGAGGCTCATACGGCGCCCTCTGTTCCAGAGTCGGCGGTGATTCGGCTGGGTGCCGGCGATGTTGTCTTTGTCCGGACCGGGCCGGCGACATTCGAAGCCCGTCCGGTGGAGTTGGGCCTGTTTAACGGCAGCCGGTACGAGGTCCGTTCCGGTGTGGGCTTGAATGAAGAGGTTGTTGTCCAGGGCGTGTTCTTCCTCAAGAGCGTGGCCGTATCAGGTGAGGCTGAGTGATGCAGCGCCTGATCGAAATGTCGTTGGCTCACCGCCTGGTGGTGATCCTGCTGGCTCTGCTGTTGATCGGCGCCGGCTGGAGTGCCTTCAACAATCTCCCCATCGACGCTTTCCCCGATGTGACCAACATTCAGGTGACGGTGATCTCTCAGGCAGCCACCCTGTCACCGATGGAGATCGAACAGCTGGTGACCTACCCGATCGAGCAGGCGTGCGCTGGATTGCCTCACTCGACCGAGGTCCGGTCCCTCTCCAAGTTTGGTCTTTCGATGGTGACGGTGGTCTTCGAGGACGGTACCGACGTCTATTTCGCCCGGCAGCTGGTTTTGGAACGGGTCATCACCGTGCGTGATCAGTTGCCCGAGAGTGCTTCGAGCGGCCTGGGGCCGATTTCCACCGGTCTCGGAGAGGTCTTCCAGTACACGTTGGAGAGTCCGGAGCGGGATTTGATGGAGTTGAGGACCCTTCAGGACTGGGTCTTGCGTCCGATCCTGCGGACGGTACCTGGAGTCGCAGGCGTCGACAGTTTCGGTGGCCATGTCCGTCAGTTTCACGTCGTGGCCAATCCGACGGCCCTGAGGCGGTATCGGTTGGCTTTGGGTGAGCTGTCCGCGGCGGTTGCGGCCAACAACGGGGTCGCGGGAGGCTCGTACGTCGAGCGCGGCGGAGAGCAGTTCGTCGTCCGTGGCGACGGCTGGGTTCGTGGGGTCGAGGATTTGGAGAACACCGTCGTCGCCTACCGTGACGGCGTGCCGATCCTTCTCTCCCAGGTAGCCGAGGTCCAGATCGCCCCGGAAATCCGCCAGGGGGCGATCAGCCGAAACGGTGAGGGCGAAACCGTCGCCGGCATCGTATTGATGCTGCGTGGCGGGTCGGGCCGTGATGTCGTTCGGGGTGTCAAGGAAAAGCTGGAGTTGGCGCGACG
>JAUWTC010000355.1 GCA_030609785.1 Holophagae bacterium | reverse complement strand
GCTTGATCAACCTGAGGCAACTGGAATTTCAGTTCTTCGGTCCATGCGTTGAACATCAGGTGTCCGATCATCCCTGGCGAGAAACGCACGGTGACGGCGATGCTCCGGCTGTCCTCGGACCAGTCCGGCGTATCCAGGGTGACGCCGTGCCAACGGATGTGCGATGTCCGCAGCACCTGGTCGAGGGTCATCCTCGCAGGGATGGCAAGGTGCTCCGGGTGTTGCCGAAAAGCCACCAGGATTTTGACGAATCGATGGATGTCGGCGTGGCGCTTGAGCAGGGTCCAGTCGAACCAGGACACTTCGTTGTCCTGGCAATAGGCGTTGTTGTTCCCCGCCTGAGTCCGCCGGACCTCGTCGCCCATCAGGAGCATCGGTGTTCCCAGGGACAGCAGGGTGATGGCCAAGTGGTTTTTGACCTGGCGATTGCGCAGGTTTTCGATCTTCGGGTCATCGGTCGGACCTTCGAAACCGTGATTGTCGCTCAGGTTATGGTCGGACCCGTCGCGGCTGTCCTCGGAGTTGCCCTCGTTGTGTTTTTGCTCATACGAGACCAAATCGTTGACGGTAAAGCCATCGTGACAGGTGATGAAATTGATGCTCTGCTCGGGTTCCCGTTTTTCTTTTCGATAGAGGTCAGGACTGGCCAGAAGACGTTCGGGCAGCCCCTTGACGGAATCGCGGTCGCCACGTACGAAGCGGCGGACGTCGTCCCTGAACACGCCGTTCCATTCGGTCCAACGATCGCCGAGAAAGGAACCGACCTGGTACAGCCCGCCGGCATCCCAGGCCTCGGCGATCAGCTTGGTCCCGGCCAGGCTCGGATCGGTCTCGATGTCCCAGAGAATCGGTGGATTTTCGAGGGGTTCGCCGTCTTCGTCGCGGGACAGGATCGAGGCGAGGTCGAAGCGGAAGCCGTCGACGTGCATCTCCTCGACCCAGTAGCGGAGGCTGTCGAGGATCATTCGCCGAACTACCGATCCGTTGGCGTTGAGGGTGTTACCGGTGCCCGAAAAATCGGCGTACAGCGAGGGATCCTCAGGGTCGGGAATGTAGTACGTCGGATTATCGAGCCCTTTGAGAGACATGACCGGACCGCGGTGGTCTCCTTCGGCGGTGTGGTTGTAGACGACGTCCAGGATGACTTCGATGCCCGCACGGTGGAGTGCCTTGACCATGTCCCGAAACTCCCCGATGGGCCCCAAAACGCTGGTGTCCGAGGCGTAGGCTGCGTGGGGGGCGAAGAACGAGACGGGGCAGTAACCCCAGTAATTGGTCAAGCCCGCGGGGGCATCCTGGGCGTCGAACTGAAATACCGGCAACAGCTCGACCGCGGTGATTCCGAGATCGACCAAGTAGGGGATCTTGTCGATCAACCCGGCATAGGTGCCGCGCTGGGACGGCTCGACCCCTGATGAGGGGTGGCGCGTGAAGCCTCCAACGTGCATCTCGTAAATGATGGTGTCCGAATACGGCCGACGCAGCGGCGTATCGCCCTCCCAGTCGTAACCTCGGCGGTCGGTGACGATGCTCCGCATCGCGGTGGCCGTCGTGTCCTGCCGGCCCCTTGCCGCCTCCCGACTGTAGGCCGCGGGGACGCCAACCGCGCAGGCATAGGGGTCGAGCAGGAGCTTCGAAGGGTCGAATCGATAACCCGAATCACCGTTCGCCGGTCCGTCGGCCCTCCAACCGTAGGCTTGGCCCGGGGCCAGCCCCGAGACTTCGATGTGCCAGTAGTGAAAGGTGCGGTTGTTGCGCCGGTCAAGAGTCAAGACCCTGCTGGGCTCTGTGTCATCGATATCGTCGAACAGAACCAGTTCCATCCGGGCTGCGGAACGGGAATACACACTGAAATTGACGCCTGCCGGAGTTGGTGTTGCTCCAAGGGGAGAACTGCGGCCGGGGAGGTTGCGCATCACCTATCCTAACCCGCCCAAGCCGACGTTCCAATCGGAGAGCGCCCGAACCTCAAATCGGGGCGTGCCGTCCTTGGTGTTGTCCTGCGGCATCCTCCCGATTTGAGCAACGCTGCGGTCAACATCAAGGGGGGCAACCCACGGCAGGCATGTTGGCCATCGAGTCTTGGCCAACGTCGTAGGCCGCCGAGGTCATTTCCTCAAGGGGCGATTATTCTCCAACTTCGAACAATGCTGCCCCTTGAGGAAATGCATCGAGCGGGAGTGCCGAAGGCGCTCTCGAAGGCCGGGGTTGGGATTCGGGGAGAGGATCGAAGACGACAAACCGGGGCGGCCTCAGCCACCCCGGTTGATGTTCGTTTGGCGCCAAGATCAGCGGTGGTGTTTCGGGTGTCGTTTCCCTCGGAATCTCTCTTTCCCGGAGTCTTTCATCGCCTTGAGCGCTTCGCGCTGCTCAGGGGTCAGGATGGACAGGACCTCGGCTCGGGTCTGCATCCTCAGCAGCATCAGATCGGTATGGAGGGCCGACTGGGCCTCGACGAACTGGCGTGCAGCCACCTCATCGAACACTGCGGGGTCGTTCGCTTCCAGCCATGCTTCTCTCTGGGTGTGCAGTTGCTCGCCGAGGGCCTCGAACTGGGGACGGGCGTTCTCGAGGATCGATTCTATTCGCGAGATCTGCTCGTCGGTAACGTCGAGGTCGTTGGCCATTCGGAGCATGTGGAGGAGTCGCTGGAAGTTACCGCCGCCCCCCATCGGGCCGGCCGGTGGGCCACCCCACTGACCATGCCCGGGATGATTGCCTGGAGGGCCACCCTGAGCACCGACCAGACCGGTGAATCCAACCAGAACTGTTAACAAGACCAGGGAAATGAGCCAATTGCGTTTCATGAGAGCCTCTCTTTCTGCCGCTGGTTGCGGCGGTCGAGTGTTGAACGTTTCGACTGGTGTGATTGTTGACCCTCTTCGTATGCAGATGTGTCGCGATTGTGTCAAGAAACGTCAAGCTTGGTCTTCGAACCTGGCGAAATAGCATCCAGGTGCTACATTGATCCAGTATGGATAGCCCGCGTATCTCACCGGGTTTCGTCGCGAGGGTGGCGAGGTGCCGTGCCCAGTGGGGTTTTCGACCCGAGGGGCGCGGAGGCGTACTTGACGGTACTCTGAGCACCCCGAGGCGAGCAAACGCCGCTGGGTGGGGACCCATTCAGGCGAAGCCGGAATGGGGGTGCATCGTCACCCGCAGTAGGAAGCTGGTGAGATATGGGGGCTAGGATCTTACTGGTTGACGATGACATTGAGCTGTGTCGTTTGGTCTCCGAATTCCTCGAGGGCGAGGGTTGGGAGGTTGCTGCGGTCCACGACGGTGAGGTCGGGGTCGAGCGTATTCTTGGCGATGAGTGGGATCTGGTGATCCTCGATATCATGCTTCCCGGATGCAACGGGCTGGACGTCTTGCGGAGAATTCGGGAGCGCACTTCGGTCCCGGTTGTGATGCTGACAGCCCGCGGAGACGAAGTGGACCGGATCGTCGGACTGGAATTGGGCGCTGACGACTACCTGCCGAAACCCTTCAATCCGAGGGAACTGGCGGCACGCATGCGTGCGGTGATGCGCAGGACCGGAGCCGATCGAGAATCCGGCGTTGAACGCCTGACTGTCGGGGACCTGGTTCTGGACACGGGTTCGCGTTCGGTCAGGAAGGACGGAATCGCCGTCGATCTGACTGGCGCCGAATACGAGTTGCTGGAGATGCTGCTGGAGCGGGCGGGGTCGGTGGTCTCTCGAGAGGAGTTGTCGCAACGGGCTCTGGGACGGCGCCCATCCTCCTTCGATCGATCGTTGGATACTCATCTCAGCAACCTCCGCAAGAAACTGGGGCCTTTCATCGGGGGGCTGGAGAGACTGAAGACCGTTCGCGGCGTTGGGTACCAGTATGTCAAGCCGTCGACGGATGGCCCCGGAGATT
>JAUWTC010000073.1 GCA_030609785.1 Holophagae bacterium | reverse complement strand
ATCGAAAGTCAACTGATGGTGGCTCGTCGCCGCTTCGAGGTCGGAGAAACCGCCGCCGCCGATGTGGCGCGCTGGCGTTCCGAACGCGCGGCGGCATTTCAACGACAGGTGGTGGCCGAAGGCGACGCGGCCTTGTCGCTCCGTTACCTCGAGCGATTGACCGGCGCCGGCCCGATCGAGAGGTTGGCCCCCCTGCGTCATGTACCGGCGCCGGAGGGAACGAACGACCAGTTGGTCGACCAGGCCATGGCCACGAGGCTGGAGGTCACGACGCTGGAGCACCAGCTTGAGGCCGCAGGCCTGATGATCAAGATCGAGAAGGGTGCGTGGCTGCCCGAGGTCACCGCTCAGGCGCAGTACTACAGTCAAAAGGCTGTATTCCCCTCCCAAGACTGGACTTCGGTCGCATTGACGGCAACGGTGCCGATCTGGGACGGCGGCCGAACGGCGGCCAGAGTCGCCGAGGCGCGGGAAGACCTTCGCCAGATGGAGTTTCTCGGGCGCGAGATTTTCCGAGGTATCGGCAACCAGGTTGACGCGGCCGCCATCAGCCACCGAGCGGCCGTTGCCGCCGACGAGGCGGCCGATGAACGCGTCGATGCCGCCAGGGAAGCCTACCGCCAGGTCGAACGGGCCTACCGAGTCGGTGAGAACTCCGCAACTGACCTCTTGACGACCACGACGGAACAAATCGATGCCGAGACGGCGGCCATCATCGCCGGGGCGCAACGTGAGTACCAGGCCATTGCCCTGCGCCACGCGATCGGTCTCAGCCCTCTGCCGGATCTCGACCCCATGGCCATATTGGCTGCTCCGGCAGCCTCCGAGGAGTGACACCGTGCAATCGAAATCTCTATCAGTACTGATCCTGACATTGAGCCTTGTCGCCTGTCATCCGGGAGGCTCCGACGACTCCGCTACCGCCAGAGAGAGCCTTGACCGCAACCTCGAGCCGAGAAAGGTCAGGGAGATTGTGCCGGAAGTACGGGAAGAACGGCCCTCGGTCGCCCTGGTCGGTGAGATCAGGGCATTTGACTCAGTCAGGATCTCCTCCGAGGTCGCCGGGAGAGTTGAACAGGTCGACGTCGAAGTCGGTGATCGAGTCGTCAAAGGACAGGCCCTGGTGTCGGTTGCCCCCAGGACTTTTGAACTGCGGCTCCGGCAGGCGGAAGCGCGGATTCAGGCGGCAAAAGCCGACCTGGAACTGGCCCGCCGTGAACTCGCCCGGAAGCAGGACCTGGTTTCGGACAAGACCATTCCGCAGGCTGCCTTCGACCAGGCACAAGCCCGCCATGACCTGGCGGCCGCAGCTCTGCTCGAGGCGGTCGCCATTCGCGATCTCGCTCAGCACGACTTCGAAGTGTCGGTCATTCGCGCGCCGGCCGACGGCGCCGTCACCGGACGGTCGGTGGTGGCCGGCCAATGGGCAGATGTCGGGGGAGGCCTATTGGAGATGGCCATCGGCAGCAAGGTCAAGATCGTTGCACGGGTTCCCTCCCACTGGGTTGGGGCCCTTCAGGGTCTGGATGGATTCGACTTCAGCATCGACCCCCGCCAACCGCTGCGCCGGGCCAAGCTCTACTCGATCGACCCTGTGGTGCAAGAGGCAAGTCGCTCCTTCGAGGTCGTCGGAACTGCACCGGCCGACGGCCTCAAACCCGGAATGTTCGCCAACGTGACCCTTGAGGCCCCCGATGTCGTGCAAAGTCTGTGGTTGCCGGTCTCGGCGATCCTGACCTCCGACACACCCAAGGTCTACCTGGCCCAGGATGGCCGCATCGCCGTGAAGCGCATTCAGACCGGACTGCGGGACGACGGCATGATCGAAGTCGTCTCCGGCCTCGAAGAGGGCGAACGGGTGATCTCCGACGTCGCCGGCCTGTCAAGAGATCTGCCCGTCGAGGTTGTGGAATGAGAAGCTATCAGCTATCAGCTATCAGCTCTCGACTGCTGGGAGGCTGGGAAGCTAGGAGGCTGGGACGCAGGTCTCAGGTTTCAGGTCTCATGGGTCAACCGGACGAATTGGTGAGTGGACATCTGGACACGGAGATCCTTTCAAGCCATTCGACTTCTTTGACCCTTCGACCCTTTGACTCTTTGACACCATTTTTTGTGCCTTTTTGTGCCTTTTTGTGGCTATTTTTCAGGTCCAGCCAACAGCTGTGCGATCAGCTCCCATCCGGAACCATGAGAGAGAGCGCCGCATGAATCTTTCGGAAATCGCAATCCGCCGTCCGGTTTTCACACTGATGCTGATGCTGGCGTTGGTCGTCTTCGGCGTGCTCGGCTACCAGACCCTTCCGGTCAATCTCCTGCCGTCCCTGGACGTTCCCATCGTCACCGTCATCACGATCCTGCCGGGCGCCTCCCCCGAGGTGATGGAATCAGACGTCACCGACGTCTTGGAAAGCGCTGTCAATACGATCGAGGGCATCAAGAACATTACCTCGTTTTCGGGCCAGGGCATTTCCCAGATCACCGTCACATTCACTCTGGATCGAGAGATCAACATCGCCGCCCAGGACGTCCGCGACAAGGTCTCCGGCGCCGTAGGACAGCTGCCCCTGGACGCGGAACAGCCGATCGTACAAAAATTGGATATCAACTCGCAGCCGATGTTGTGGTTTGCGGTATCGGGTCTGGACAACAGGAGTCTTTCGGACTACGCCGACCAGGTGATCAAGCCGAAGCTGCAGTCGGTTGCCGGGGTCGGCAATATTTTCATGGGCGGTTTCCGGGAGCGCATGGTGCGCATCTGGATCGACCGCGACCGGCTGGCCGCACATAGGCTGAGCGTCAATGACGTCATTGCGGCGATCGGCCGGGAGAATCTGGAATTGCCCGGCGGCATTATCGAGGGCGAGAACACCGAGTTGGCCGTTCGAAATCTCGGGCTCTTCGACACGGTTGAGGATTTCGATCGGATGATTGTCGCGACAGTCGACGGTCGCCCGATCCGGCTTTCCGATGTCGGCTTCGCCACCGATGGCGTCGCCGATGAACGCGGTCTGGGACGCTACAACATGGAGCCGACGTTGGGCCTGGGCGTCGCCCCTCGCTCCGGCGCCAATCTGGTCGACGTCAACCGGGGCGCCATCGAACGAATGCGTGAACTGGAAGCCGAGTTCCCCGAAGGCCTGTCCTGGGACGTCGCTTTCGACGGCGCCGAATACGTCGAAAACTCCATCTCCAACGTGCAGTTCGACATCGCCTACGGAGCCATCCTGGCCATCCTGGTCGTCTTCGTCTTCCTGAGGTCATGGCGCTCGACCTTCATCGTCTCACTGGCCATTCCGACCTCGTTGATCGCGACTTTTGGTTTCATGCGCGCCTTCGGGTTCTCCCTCAACAACATGACGACCCTGGCCCTGGCACTCTCGGTCGGCGTCGTCATCGACGACGCCATCGTCGTGTTGGAAAACATCTTCCGCCATCAGGAAGAGGGCGAAGAGCCCTACGAGGCCGCCCGCAAAGGTACCAAGGAAATCGCCCTGGCTGCGATGGCCGCGACCTTCTCCATTGCCGCGGTCTTTCTCCCGGTCGCCTACATGAAGGGCATGATCGGACAGTTCCTCTTCGAATTCGGCGTATCGGTCTCGGTTGCGATCCTGGTCTCCCTCTTCGTCGCTCTGACCCTGACACCGATGCTGTGTTCACGGATGCTGACGGTGCGGCGGAAGCACGGCCTGTTGTACGAGGTGCTGGAAGATGCCTTCCAGTGGCTGGAGCGCCTCTACACCAAATCGCTGGGGTTGGTCCTCCGCCACAAGATGCTGACCTTGGTTGGTACCAGTGTTGTGCTCCTCATCGCCCTCTTCATCCTGGTTCCACTGATCGGAGGAGAGTTTGCCCCTCCCGAGGACATGTCGATGTTCATGATCGTCGTCGAGGGCCCCGTGGGCATCTCCCTGCCGGCGATGGACCGGGCCATGCAGGCAGTCGAACGCATCGTGCTGGCCCAGCCGGAGGTGCGGTCGGGCTTCTCGGCCGTCGATCTGGAAGAACGCGGCCAGGTCAACTCCGGGATCATGTTCTGCCGGATGCTTAAACCCGACCAGCGCGAACTCTCACAGGCCGAGATCGTTTCCCGTCTGCGTCAGGATTTGACGGTGGTCACCGAGGTCACGGCTCGGGTCGTCGAGTTCAGCTTCTACAACGTCAGCTCCGAGGGCGCCGAGTGGGCCCTGTCCTACTCGATCCGGGGGCCGGAACTGGACGAATTGGACCGTATCGGCCGAAGGGTGGTCGAGCGGCTTCAGGCAACCGAAGGCTTCGTCGACATCGACACCAATCTCGACCTGGAACAACCTCAGCTCTTTGTCCGCGTTGACCGCGAAAGGGCCCACGACCTCGGCCTGGATGCTGCAACAATCTTCGAAACGGTTTATGCCCTGATCGCGGGGCGGGAAGTCGGCTCCTTCACCACCGAAGGCAAGAGGCACGACGTGCGCATCAAGGTGCTGCCGTCTCAGGCCCAAAGGCCCGAAGATATCGGCGCATTGATGGTTCGAACACCTTCGGGTTCTATGGTCCGATTGGACAGCGTGGTCTCGATCTCCAACGGAGCCGGGCCTATCGCCATCACCCGGACCGACCGCCAGCGCTCCCTGCTCTTGACGGCCAACCTCGAGGGCATTGCCCTCGACAGGGCACTGGAGATCACCGACGCCATCCTGGAAGAAGAACTGCCGGAAGGCTATCGAGCCAAGACCTCCGGTCAGGCGGAGGAGTTTGCACAAACCGGACAAGCCCTGATCTTCGCCCTGGGACTGGCCTTGCTGATCGTCTACATGCTCCTGGCCAGCCAGTTCGACTCGATGCTCCATCCCTTCACCATCATGTTCGCCCTGCCGCCGGCGATGGTAGGCGCCCTGCTGGCTCTGTGGATCACCGGTGATACGTTGAACATCATGTCGGTCATCGGCATCATCTTGCTCTTCGGTTTGGTGACCAAGAACTCCATCTTGCTGGTCGACCTGACGATCCAGAAACAAGAGACGGGGCTCGACCGGGAGGCGGCTTTGATGGAGGCCTGCCCCATCCGTTTGCGGCCCATCCTGATGACTGCTGTATCGATGGTCTTCGGTGTGCTGCCCGTCGCCCTGGCCCTGGGAGAGGGAGGCGAGGCCCGCGCGCCGATGGCGATCGCCACAGCCGGCGGCATGACGACTTCGACACTCCTGACCCTGTTTGTCGTGCCCTGTGTCTATGCCTACATGGACCAGGCTACCTCGTGGATGAGGAAAGGGCGTGTTAAGGCGTCACGCATGGAGAGGCGGACCGGGAGGAGGCGGGAGGATGAGGCCACCTGACGCCGAACCTGTTTGCCGACGCTGCCATCTGCCCCGGCCGCCGACGCTGTCCCTGAAGCCTCCGACCACCACAATTCCAAGAGCGCCCCTCCCCAACGGCGCGTGCCGGGTCAGGCATTCTTCACCAGGCAGACCTCACCGATGCCGCTGCCAGTCTGAATCGTCGAAGAAACCCTCCATTTCTCGCCACAGATCCTCGAGATTGCACCGCATGATGATCAGATCCTGCCAGTTGCCGTCCTGGTCCTTGACCTGGCTCGGGATTCAGAGGTCTCCCTCGCGCTTGACAGGAAGCGATACGGAGGAGGATATTGAAATACAAAGAACGGGGGCGTTTTTCGATGAAAAGACTGACTTTTTTGACGATCGTGCCGATAGTTGCTTTCGGCATCATGGCGTGTACTCCACCGGAGCAAGAGGCACAAACAGCAGTGACCGAGCATCTCGAGAAACCCTCGGCTGTCGACCTGCACGCCTTCAAGGCCTATCACCATGCCGTCTACATGCAGACAACGGCGCAACAGGCCGGTGGCACGAACATCCTGTTCCATACCACAGAGTTGCCGACTGAAGGCACTGATCCTGTGGTGACGCCTGCTTTGGATCATCTCTACACCAAGGCGGTCATCGACCTCACCAGCGGTCCCGTTATTGTGGAAGTCCCTGAGGTTGAAGAGGATCGTTACTTTTCGATCCATGTCACCGACCAGGAGCACTACACGATTTACGATGAGATTCATCCAGTTGGACTCTATGCTTTCGTACGAAAAGGGAAAGACATGGAAGTGCCCGACGGGACTCATCTCATCGAAAGTCCCGGGGACTATCCACACCTCTTCATTCGGGTGCAGATCAAGACTCCTGAAGACAAACCGAATTCAATTGCCGTCCAGCAGAAAATCAATCTCGAAGGTACTTCGAATGAGCTGATCATCGAAAATCCGATCCAGTTCACGATTGATACGCATGATGTCTATCCGCAGAATCAAGAGTTTCTGGCCTCAGCCATTGGTTTTGACGAGGAAGACTATCAAAGGGTCAGTGAATATATCGGTGCAATCGCTCCAAAATTCGGCCCAACCGGCAACATCGGAATGTTCGGTCCAATTGACAGTCAAGAGCCGAACAGCGACGACCCCGAATATCGGGCAGCGGCCATCGTCGGCCATCTTGGCTTTCCTGTGCATCATGCCTTCTATGCGCCCTACTTCACGAATTGCAACGACGAGGTATTGAATGGCGACACGACCGAGGTCTTTACCTTTCCTTATGAGCCTGAAGGTGTCGAGCTCTTCTGGTCGTTGACCCGATACAGTGCACTGACGCGGAATACGATTCCCGACAAGAATGATCTCTTTAATGCCTACAACACCGAGCCTGATGAAGACGGAAACATCACCGTCACCTTCAGCGTTGAGGACCCGATGGACGGTACCTATTGGATGCCGGTGAATGAGGGTGAGCCCTACTACTTTGTCGTTCGTTACTACAAGCCTGACGTGGAGAATCTGCCCCAAAAACCCTGTTCCTAAATATATTTATTGAATCGGGAGATAGAATGAAAATACGACCGAGAACCTTCCTCTTTGGTTTGACAGCAGCCCTGACGGCGACCATTTCTTTTCAGAGCCTTGCAGGGCAGGCGCCTTCGCCAACACCGTCTTCGGAAGTAACGACGCCCGTCAAAGGCGCGATCATGCAGGAAGACTACGTCAAGACGATCGGGCGGATGGCCTATGTCTGGGGTTGGCCGATGGTCAACAGTTTCAACCGCCGCGCCGGCATCACCCAGGCTCCTGTACCGGGACGATTGGGAGGGGTGGTTCCGGTAGCGCCTCGCGGATATCTGTCCATGCTCAACGACTATGTCGAGCCGAATCAGAGTTTCGTGGCCTGCCCGAATCAGGACGTGGTCTACGGCACCGGCTTTTTCACTCTCGATGAAGAGCCGGTCGTCATTCAGGTGCCTGATTTTGGTGAACGGTTCTGGATTTATGCTCTCTACGACGCCCGCACCGACCAATTCGGCGAAATGGGAAAGGCCTATGGTACGGCGCCGGGATTCTATCTACTGGTTGGGCCCAACTGGGACGGTGAGGTTCCAGCAGGCATCACGGCGGTTTTCCGGTCGGGCACAGAGTTTTGCTTCGCCGGACCTCGTATTTTCTTGAACGACACCGATGAAGACAGGGCGGCCATGCAACTGCTGGTCAACCAAATCGATGCCTATCCTTTGTCGGAGTTCGACGGGACGATGAAGATCAAGGATTGGAGCGCAGTTCCTTCGTTCCCGGCGCCCGAGGTCGAAGGCGAAAACAAGTGGGTCGTTCCCGAGGTCTTTTTCGATCAACTGGGCGCGGTCATGGATGCGGTGGCGCCATTGCCCGGTGAGGAGGCGCTCTATGCCTCCATTCGGCAGGTTCTCGACGCCGCCCAGGCAGATCCCTCCGTCAAGAAGGCCCTGTTTGACATCGCCGTGAAAACCGAGAAAGAAGTCATTGCGCCGCTCTTCCTCTGGAAGCACAACGGTATTCCTGCCGGCAACGGCTGGAATCGTTCTGAGAATAATGCTCAGTGGGGATTTGACTACATGATGCGCACCGCCACGGCACGATCGAATATGTTCGAAAACCGGCCCAACGAGACACAATATTTCTTCACGGACGGTGATTCGGAAGGAAGTCAGCTCGAGGGCAAGAATCTCTACACCATCACGTTCCCAAAAGGCGAACTCCCACCGGTCAATGGGTTCTGGTCTCTGACCATTTATAACAAGTACCATCTTTTCGAAGTCAACGAATTGAACCGTTACTCTCTCGGCACCAAGAATACGACGCTCAAATTCAATCCAGACGGTTCGTTGACCCTCTATGCCGGCGCGAAATCACCTGGCAAGGATAAAGAATCGAATTGGCTCTCGGCTCCCGAGGGCACGTTCTCACTCTATATCCGCAGCTATTGGGCCAAAGAGGCGATTCTCGACGGCTCGTGGGTTCCCCCAATAATCGAACTCGTGAGATAGCTCGCACTCGATGGTGAAATCTAAAATGACCCACGCCAACAAATGACAGCTGAGAGCCGACAGCTGACAGCTTCCATCACCGATGCCGCTGCCAGTCTGAATCGTCGAAGAAACCCTCCATTTCTCGCCACAGATCCTCGAGATTGCACCGCATGATGATCAGATCCTGCCAGTTGCCGTCTTGATCCTTGATCTGGTTCGGGATACAGAACTCTTCCTGGAACCCCAGCCGGTTCATGATGCGGTGGGCGCCGACTTGCGGTTTCATCAAACGCGCCACGATCCGTTCGACCTTATGCTCAGCAGCGAGAAAATAGAGTTCTCTGGCCAGCAGCGTCCCGAGGCCCAGGCGCTGGAATGACTTGGCGACAATCAGTCGGATTTCGCCGACATTTTCTCCCCACCCGTGTCCCTTGAGTTCGAGGGCGCCGTCGGCGACGACCTCGT
>JAUWTC010000397.1 GCA_030609785.1 Holophagae bacterium | reverse complement strand
GTTGGCTATTTCGGCTGCCGGGGCCACCGATAACCCCACAATTCAAGAGCGCCCTTTTCGGGCGGGACGTGCCATTCATGCCTTCTTCTCTGCGCAGACCTCCCGATAACGGTGGCGCTGCGAGAAAAGGCATGAGTGGCAATCCACGGCGACACCCTCAGCGACCGAGTCTCGGCTGACGCCGTAGGCCGCCGAGGTCATTTCCCGGAGGGGCTGTTCCTTCCCAATTTTCGTCACGAAGCCCCTCCGGGAAATGCGCCGAGCGGGGGCGCGAAGCGCTCCCGAAGGCCGGGGATGGACTCCAGGCGCAGGTACAGCGACAGCATCAGGGACTCAGCCGACCCCGAATCTCTTGCAGTGTCTTCCACGCATCCGGGCCGATCCAGGCCAGGAAGAAAACCGTCAGCGCGAGGCTCATCGTGCCGTAGATCATCTCGAAGGCCGGCGTGGACACATGGAGCGCGTAGAGAAAGAGGTTGAGGATGAGCCATCCTGCCGTTGGGCCCCAGCGGCCCCGCCCCAAAGGGATCAGACAGAGCATGACCCAGTAGTAACAGGTCAGGATCACTCCCGAAAAGACAATGACGATCCCCGAGAGGGCCGCCTGATCCGGCGTCTGTCTCCATGACGCCATCGCCGCCGCCAGCAGAAAGAGGGCGAGTGCGCCCAACACCATGGGGCGTCTTTCGGTGTGGAGCCGGTCCATCTTGGCCTGCCAGTGAAGCCAGGGTTCGGGCAGGGTGAAGTCGACGTCCTTTCGCATGACCGTATCGGAGTCGTAAAGCAGGATATTTTCCAAGCCGACATTGTTGGTCAGCCATGTTCCGTGGTGTTTGTCCAGATTGGTTCGGAATTCGGTCCACGCCTGCGGCCCCCTACCGGCCAGTGCGCCCGTTGCCAGGCAAAGAAGGACACCCAGAAGGAACCCCGAACCCAGGCGGATCAGCCATCGGGGCGCCTGCCGGGTCTCGAGGGTCTGCCGGATGCCGACGATCAGCGGACCGATGAGGAAGGCCCCGGGGAAGACCCGGACCATCGTCGCGTAGGCCAGGAGCACGCCGGCCGCAAAGAATATTTTCTTCCGCATCAGACAGACGGCGATGCCGGTGGCGGCCAGCCAGTCTTGTCGTAAGAAGGCGCCGCCGACCCAATCGAAACGCCAGGGATAGCCCAGCCCGAAGATGATCAGCGCAAGGCAACCGATGCGTGAGCCGTAGGTCCTGAAGATCATCAGGAACAGCGCCGCCAGGAGCAGGGGGTCGATCCAGGCAAGCAGGGTCAAGGTTGAATCGCCGGCCGCTGGGTAACGGCTGAAGAGACGAGCCGTAAATGTCCAGGTCGGTGTTGGGTTGTAGCCGTGGTCCAGGCGGATTTTTCGGATGTAGTCGTAGGCGTTGGATTTCAGAAAGTAGGCGACGTCGGCCTCGAATTTCTGCCACCGATCGTCTGTGAACCTCTGACGGACTTCGTTGCGATGCGTCCGGAGGGTGCCCGTCGGCACGACTTCGTTGGTTCGAAGGTCCCTGACGTGGGCCTGGACCGGTCGGCCCAAGTCCAGCTCGGTCTCGGCCGCGAGGGAGGCGGCATACAACCCGTCATACCCCAGTTCCGGGAAGTACTTAGATCCCAGGAAATAGTGGAACTGTTCCCAGTGGTGGATGCCGGACCCGCCGTGTAGGCGACCGAAATTCGGCCAGGCCAGAATGGCGACGATTGCAACAGTCCAGAGCATGGCGCCCGCTTTTTCGGAGGCGAGGGTTCCCGGTCGACGATGACGAAGGATGACCGCAACGAGGGCAACAAGCGTCAAGCTCCCCTTGATCAGAATTTCGTTCGTAACGTCCATGGCATCAGCCTAGCAGGACCAGGACCGCGTACCGTATTGGCCCCCTGAGGTCGGTGATTTGAGGTAGGGGCACGGGGATGGGCCAATCCGGCCGACGCTCCTGGTATTTGCGCTTCGCGCAGTTGGATATTTTTTTGGAATTTCTGAAAAGGGGCATTGGAGTCGATTACAAGAAACCAAATCTCACGATGCGCGAAGCGCATCCACTGGGAGACTGTTGGGGAGAGGCCTGGATCAACTCATCCTTTCGACCGCGCCGGCGGCCTATGCCTTGTAGGATCCTACGCCGCTGCGCGACGGGCTCGTGCCGGCGAGTGCAGGGTCAACAGATCGATTTCGGGCGGTGCGCCGAACCGAACCGGCATCGCTCCGACGCCGACGCCGCGGGAGACGTAGAGGAAGGCGTCTTCCCGCCGATAAGGGCCGGCGATGTAACGAGTCTCCAGCCGGGCGACGTTGAGGTGGCGGGCCGTCAGGGCGATCTGGCCGCCATGTGTGTGGCCCGCGAGGGTCAGGTGGGCGCCGGCATGCACGGCCCGGTACCAGCCGTTGGGCTGGTGACACAGGGTCACGCGGAAGGCGTGGCCGTGCTGCCTGATGACGTTGAAGTCCGGTCCGTCACCCGAGGACTGGAGGTCGTCGAGACCGATCAGCGCAAGGGATTGGTTGGCTCGGGTGAACGTGATCGACTGGTTGACCAGCGGCTTGATGCCGGCCCGTTCGAGTGCCCACACGGCCAGGTCGGGATCGGTCGAGTGGTCATGGTTTCCCAGGATGCCCCAGACCCCCAAGGGCGCTTCCAGCCCCTGAAAACCCTCAATGAACCGTTCGGCATCCGTCAGGCGCCGATCCAGTTGGTCGCCGGTGAAGACAATCAGGTCGGCGCCCAGTCCGGAGGCCAGTCGGCTGATCTGGCGACTCCGCCGCACCGGCATAAAGGGGCCGGCGTGGACATCGGAAATCTGCAGAATTTTCAACCCGTCCCACGCTGGGGGGAGTTGAGGGAGGTTGAGGCCGACGCGCCGGACCGAGGGCAGGTTGTGGGTGCGGACATGCCGCATCCGGTCGCGGCCCAGCGACCCGGTAAAGCGGAGGGGAACCTTCCGCTCGCGATGCATCTTCTGGAGATTCAGCACTGAGGGATTCTCGGAGCGTTGGGTCTGAGGAGCCCCAACGCGGCGGGGAGTATAACACCTGATGGCGTCTGGTGTATTCCATGGCCCGGGAGAGGGAGGCAAAACCGAGTACAATGCGGGCTTATTCTGTCTTCAGGGAGAGATTATGGACGAGCAGTCGATTTCCAACAGCCAACCCTCACCGATGTTCCGTTGGGCGGTGCTGGTCATTATCAGTCTGGCGATGTTCGGCAACTACTACGTGTACGACAGCAT
>JAUWTC010000425.1 GCA_030609785.1 Holophagae bacterium | reverse complement strand
TGCAGGATGAAATCCAGCCGTCCAGGCACATCGATGTAGTTGGTCACGTCATATTTGACGAAGACAAATCCGTCACGCCCGAACAAATGCTCAACGTTGGCCACGGCCCCGGTGATCAGATTGTCCATGCACACGACCTCGAGACCTTCGTCAAGAAGGCGCTCGCACAGATGCGATCCCAAAAACCCAGCCCCACCGGTCACCAACGCTCTTTTTTTATCGCTCATCTCTCCTCCGCCCCGGACCCTACCACGTCTGCTGATTCGGAGGGGCCGGAAGGGATTGGCCCGGCCACCAAATCAGCCGGTTGGTGTCAACCGAATGGTTTCGACCTCCAAAAGAGTACGCCGTCGCAGGAACTCGACGAAGATTCGAGCTCGATCCCTGCCGTTGACATAACCCTCAAACACACCCTGAACGCCGTCCAGCGACCCGCCTGAAATATTGACCAGACACCCCGGTTCGAGTCCCCGGTCAATCTCTTCGTGGAGGATATATCCCCGATCCCCTTCCAAAACCCGGAGAGCCTCAATGAACCCGCTCTCGACCCGGGCGAGCACACCGTCGAAGACCACTGGGTACTGGACGCCGGAGCAATACCTCAGGGTATGCGACCGCAAATCGGGTGTTTGGCGAACGAAGATATACCCGGAGAACAACGGCACCGGCCCCCGGGGGGCTCGGGTATGCCACCGGTTCAGGAGTATCCGTGGGCAGTAGATGTCCAGATCCCGCAATGCCAAATTGGTAATGGCAAGGCGTTCCCGGTTCGGCTTGGTCCGGACCACCGCCCAATCCGGTGAGGGCAGCATCTTTGCCACAGATGCGGAAAACTCCGACATGGCCGTATTTTCGTCAATGCCGTCATGCGGTGTCAAGGTGAGGGGTCAGGTTCAGGAGTCAGCAGGAAAGGAAGGCGGTCCTCACCGGCGCCCTCGAGTCCCCTTACGTAAGTTCCGGAGTCCCATAGACCAGGGGTGGCTGTTCAGGCGCATCGTGCGCCAAAGTAAACGCCTCACGGACCTTGTCGATGACGGCCGGCTCATCAACCGGGCGCTCGCCCAGGAGGACCCGAGCCAGCGGTTGTCCAGGCTCTATGGGGTCCCCCAATCGAACCAGGACCTCGATCCCTCCGCCGTAGTCGATAACCTCGTCCAGCCGGCGGCGGCCGGCACCGACCTCGACGGCGGCCCTGCCGAGGTCTTCCCCGTCGACTGCCGTCAGGCGACCCGGGCCTTCAGCCAGAACGTCCACAACCCGTCGCGGTCGAGCCAAGAGATCGGGATCCGGATTACCGCAGTGGGCCCGAACGAAGGCCTCCCAAGCCACGGCCGCAGATCCGTCGTCCAGGGCCTTCTCCAGGTCGGCTCGTGCACTAGTGCGGTCGCGCCCACGCAGAACCAGCGCCTCCTCGGCCAACCTCAGAGTGACCTCGCGCAACGGCGCGGAGCCGCGGCCCTCGATGATCTCGATCGCCTGGCGAACCTCACAGGCGGTGCCCAGCGCCGGACCCAAGGGTTGGTCCATTTCGGTGATCACGGCTTCGCAGGCAACTCCCGCGCTCCGGGCAACCGACCGCAGGGCTTCGGCCAGTTCTTTCGCCTCGGGCAGGGTCTTCCTGAAGGCGCCTGAGCCGCACTTGACGTCCAGACTCAGGGTACCGGCGCCCAGGGCCAGCTTCTTGGACATGATCGACCCGACGATCAGAGGGAGGGAGGGCACGGTAGCGGTGATGTCACGAAGGGCGTAGAGGGTCCGATCGGCCGGCGCAATGTCGTCGGTCTGTGCGACGACGGCGGCGCCGCAGCGTTCGAGCAGGTCCAACATCCCGCCACGATCCCAACCGACCCGGAAGCCGGGGATCGCCTCCAACTTGTCCAGTGTGCCCTGGGAGTGTCCGAGACCACGGCCGGCCATCATGGCGATGGGGACTCCGACGGCCGCCATCAGGGGGGCGAAGATCAGCGAGACCGTGTCGCCGATTCCGCCGGTCGAGTGTTTGTCCACCGCCTCGGGGACAGCGTCGGCCAAATGCCACATCTCGCCGGATTGCAACATCTCTTCCGTCAGCCACGCAGTTTCTTCCGCGGTCATACCCCGAATGCAGATGGCCATCAAGAGGGCAGCAAGCTGTTCTCCGGCCAGACCGCCATTGCCGGCGCCCCGCACGAATCGAGCAATCTCCTCTCGGGTCAGGCTCTCACCGTCTCTTTTTTTGCCGATGATCTCCGGGAAGGTCATCTCCGACCTCGAAAATCAGCCCAGTTCGCCCAGCCTCTGGCGCGCTTGAGTTACGTAGCCCGACTCCGGGAACTCGTCCACCAGTTTCTGGAAGTACTCCCGAGCCTGATCCGGCTTCTGTTCGGCAATGAAAACCTCGCCGAGTTCGAAGAGGGCGACGTCACGGGGCAACTGAGTGTTGCGGCCCACCACCATCTTCTCCAACTCCGCGGCAACCTCTGCGCCCTGGCCTGAGGCCGTACGAAGCCGCACCAGATCGAGCGCCGCCAGACGCCCGATCACATCACCCTTGTGCCGGTTGACCAGCTGGACCAGGGTGGCCCTGGCACTGTCGGTCTCGCCGCGGCCCAGTTCGATGCGGGCCTGGAACAACCTGGCGACATCGGCCTGGGGAGTCCGGCCGTACTCTTCGATGACCTCGGCAAATCCTGCCTCAGCTTCGGCCAGGTCGCCCGAGCCATCCTGGGTGACAGCCTCCTGGTAGGCGGTGATGACTTCGTTGAGTCTCGCAGACGCGGCATCGACCCGGGAGCCGGACCACTGCCCGAACGTCCACCAGATGAAGACCGCAACCAGAACGGCGCCAAGAATGGCCAATGCCGGTTTCCAATATCCGCCGAACTGACGGATCAACTTATCCATGGTCGAGACGAATTCGTCTTGTTTCATTTGCTTACGGGTGATACGACGACCCATTCAATCCTCCTTGAATCATCCG
>JAUWTC010000272.1 GCA_030609785.1 Holophagae bacterium | reverse complement strand
GTTGTCGCGGCAAGGGGGAGACCTGCCGGGGGATTGGCCGTGTACACCCCGTCGGGGAGGGCGGTCGTGGTCTCCAGCATGGCGGCCGGCCCTCATTCAGAGTTGAACGTTGGTCGTTGAGCGTTGGACGTTCACCCCTCTCACCCGCCAACCGCCGCCTGTTCCGCTGCCTCCTGCTCCTCCTCCAGCCTTGCCTTCTCACCCTTCTCCCTCTTGCTTCTGATGAACCAGGAGACGACCTTGGAGTCCTTGACGCCGCGGACGACGTTTTCGAGGTCCCGGTAGAGCTGTTCGTCGTTGATGAAGGCGCCTGCCGTGCCTTCACCGAGGTCCAGTTTCTCGGCGGCGGAGTGCAGGCTGGAAACCAGGCCCTGGAGGTCATCGAGGAAGTCGTCGGCGAATTCCTTGTCCTGCATCAGCCGAGGCAGGGTGCCCTCGCCGGTGGCCATTTCCTGGGCCACCGCGGCGATGGCGCCGGCGGCGTTTTGCAGGGCTTCGATCGCGTCGGTCAGACGACGGCGACCGTCCGGGTCCCTCAAAAGGGCGGCGTAGGCGGTGTCGTGGCGTTCCATGTCGATGGCGACCTGGGTGGTGATGCGGTGAATGGACCTGCTGCTGGCCTTGAGTTCGTCGAGAATGTCCCCGGAGCCGCTTTCTTCTGAAACCAGTCGACCCAGCAGGCCTTCGCCTCGCTCGATCTTGCCCAGGATCGATCCCAGGGTCGCGACGGTCTGGGTCAGGTTTTCGCTGAGGTGTGAGCCTGACTCCGGGCTTCGCGTCAACTCTCCCAGGAGGCCTTCACCGGCTTCGATCCGTCCCAGGATGGTCTTGAGCGACACCGAGATTGAAATCAGATTCTGGAGCAGATCGCCCCCGGTCGCGACGAACTGGGCCAGTTCCGCAGGATCGCGCCCGGGCACAATGCCTCCCTCGAGGATGCGCTCTGTGTCCGGAGACCCGGCGGTGATCTCGAGGTACTTGTCTCCGAGCAGTCCCACCGACCGGATCGAAACTCCGGAATCGGCCCTGATCCGTTCCGTGTAGCGAGAGTCCAAGGTAAATCGAATCTCGATGCGTGGCTGTTGGGCGCCGGCGGGCAGCTCGATGGTCTCGATGAACCCGACGGTGACGCCGTTGAGCTTGACCGGTGAACCGTGCTCGAGGCCGGTGACGTTAATGAAGCTCGTCGAATAGCGTGTGTGGCGTATGAACAACTGCCGTCGATTGCCGACCATCAAGATCGTTAGCGCCACCAGCAACAAGGCGGCGATGACCAACAGTCCGACGCGCAGGTTGCGCTTGGATTCGTCACGCATGGCTGACTCCTGCCTGAAAAAAACGTTTGACGATCTCCGGGCCCGAGGTGCGGGCTGCCTCCAGAGTGCCGTCGAAGACAAATCGGCCGTGCTCGAGAAAAGCCACACGCTCGGCGACGCGGAGCACCAGAGGAATGTCGTGAGTGACCACCAGCGAGGTGACGCCAAGGCGGCGGTCGAGGTCGAGGATCAGGTTGGCGATCGTCTCTCCGGTGACCGGATCGAGCCCGGTCGTCGGCTCGTCGTAGAGGATGATCTCCGGTTCGAGCGCCAGTGCGCGGGCGACCGCGACTCGTTTTTTCATGCCACCGGAGAGTTCCGACGGCGCCAGGTGTTCGACGTCGTCAAGCTGCACCATGGCCAGCAGGGCGGCCACCCGCTGCGCCAGTTCTTCAGAGTCCATTTTGAGGTGTTCGCGAATGGGGAAAGCTATGTTGTCGAAGACGGTCATGGAATCAAAGAGGGCGCCGCCCTGGAACAGGTAGGAGATTCGCTGCCTCAAGGGGGCGAGGTCACGCTCACGCAACTCGTTGACTCGGTGTCCCAGGACGTCGACGCTGCCGCTGTCGGGAACGATCAGGCCGTTGATGGTCTTCAATGTGACCGATTTCCCACTGCCGGAAGCGCCGAGGATGGCCACGATCTCGCCGGCATTGATCTCCAGCGACGCATCGATCAGGACCCTATTGGGGCCGAAGGCTCGGGAGACCTGATCGAGGACGATGACGGGTTCGGTCATGGCGCCAGTCCAATGATTAATTTGGTAAAGAAGAAATCGGCGATCAGGATGCAGATCGAGGCGGCATAGACCGTGTTGGTGGCGGCTCGGCCGACCCCGTCGGCGCCGCCGCGGGCGTTGAGCCCGTTGTAGCAGCCGATGATGGCGATGATGAAGGCGAAGATCGCCGGTTTGGTCAAACCCAGCAGGAGATCGTTGAACTGCAGCGCCCTGAAAACGCGGGTGAAGTAGAAATCGGCCGTCAGACCCTCTTGAAAGACTGCGATGAAGAGACCACCGATGATGCCCATGCCGTCGGCCAAGACCGTCAGAGCCGGCAGCATCAACAGAGTCGCCCAGAGTCTGGGGACAACCAGCTTGCGAACGGGATCCGCGGCCATCGACCGCAAGGCATCGACCTGTTCGGTGACGGTCATCGAACCAAGTTCCGCGGCGATGCCGGATCCGACCCTCCCTCCGACCATCAGGGCGGTCAGAACCGGTCCGAGTTCTCGAACGAGGGAAAGCGTGACGATTTCACCGATGTAGAGCCTGGCGCCGAACTTCGACAGGGTGTAGGCGGACTGTACCGCGAGCACCATGCCGGTAAACAGAGCCGTGATGTTGGTCAGATTGAGGGACCCCACGCCGATCCGGTCCAATTGGCGCAACGTCTCGCCGAAGTCCAGCGGTGGCGTCACCATGCAGACCAGGGCCTGGCCGGCCAGACGGAATGCGGCGCCGATGCTTGCGACCGTTCGTACAACTCCAGAGGGGCTCGAATGCGTGTCCATCAATAATGAGATCTTAGCGCAGCTCAGTCGCAGCTGGAACGCCGGGAAGCTGGGAAGCTGGGAGGCAAAGGCCGACGGCATTGGAGGGGTGGCTCCCTGTGGCCGCCCGTGCCCGGGAGGGGGCTCCTGGAAACCTCGACTTTTGTTCTACTACCCGATTCTTGCCGGCGAGCGGTACAATGGCGCCCTAGGTGGTACTTTGGAGGCCTGATGGGACGATTGAAGATAGGGTGGGATCGGTCGCTCCGGCGAATGGGTTGTGGCCTGAGGTTGGGGTCGTAAATGGGCACTCGTCGACATGCGCGGGAACTGGCCCTTCAATTGCTCTACCAACATGAGCTGACCCAGGCGTCGCTCGAGGAGATGAAGGCCCATTTCGAGGGATGGCGGGGCGCGTCAGAGTCCGAGAAGACATTCGCAAACGAGTTGGTGGTTGGGACCCTCGATCACCGCGACGAAATTGACAAACAACTGGAGGAGCAGACCGCCCATGGGCGTTTCGACCGGCTGGCTGCAGTCGATCGCAACATCCTGAGGCTGGCTCTCTATGAGCTGTTGCACAATCGGGACACGCCGGCCGCGGTCGTCATTGACGAGGCCATCGAAGTTGCCAAGAAATTCGGTGCCGAAGAGAGTCCCAAGTTTGTCAACGGCGTACTCGACGGGTTTCTCAAAAGGACTCAAGAAAAAACTTGAGATGAGCAATTCTCGTCGGCGGTCTGGCCCCAGCCTGTTCCTGTCGGTCCTTGTGGCCGCCGCGTTCGCCGCACCCCCGGTCAGCGGGACCGAGGCAACCTACAAACTTCGATCCGGGGATTTGCCCATCAGCCACTCCGTCAACGGGTTTTCGCAGTCCGTCGAAATCGTGGGCGATGGCGAAGTCCTGGTTCGGGTGGGGGTTCCTGCGGTGGCAGTCGGTGCGGCCCCGGGGGGCTTCGAGCCCGACCCGCGGGTCCAGGCCGCGCTTCCTTCGGGATTTGGATTGCCGGGACGGTTGGCTTCGGCCTTGAGTCCCGACCTCGACGCC
The DNA here is from genome assembly GCA_030609785.1 of Holophagae bacterium. Classification (GTDB taxonomy): domain Bacteria; phylum Acidobacteriota; class Thermoanaerobaculia; order Thermoanaerobaculales; family Sulfomarinibacteraceae; genus DAOWGJ01. The sequence continues at coordinate 934 of JAUWTC010000272.1, read as the reverse complement.
TTCACGAGGGCAACCCGTGTACTCCGGTGGGTCGAGCTCTCGCTTTCTTTGGATGTTTCCGGCACTGGCGATCAGGATGCGGTCTCGGTATTGCGGCGAGGCAACGGCCGGTGTTCCGGCTTGGCCAACGCAACGGTCGCCCTCCTGAGAGCTGCGGGATTCGAGGCCCGAACCGTCAGTGGTCTTCTGGTATCGGACGACAGGGTTGTGCCCCACCGATGGCTCGAGTGCCTCTTGCCTGGAGCCGGGTGGGTACCGACCGATCCGACGATGGGATTCTGGGTGATGACACCTCGGCATCTGGTCTTTTCGGATACTGTGACCGACATTCCGGTCGTCGAGGTGGTGTCTCCCCCCGGGCGCCGGGTGCCATATCCAGTGGTAGATGGCGTTCCGACGCGTCCGGACCAAGGTTCGGAGTTGGTATGCCGGGTCATCAATCCCTGCGGGGGAAGGTTGGTGGCCGTACTTCGCGGTGATGCCGGCGTGGAATTGAGGACTGAGCTTGACGAGGTGGGGCGGTTCTCCGGCCTGTTGCCGGGGCGGTGGAGGCTCGAGGTCACACGGGATGCCGAGGTTGTAATGCGGCAGACACTGGATCTCGGCCATGGCGCTCATCACAGTGTCGCCGTCAGAATCGACGATGAGGATTGCTATTGAGCACGGGCTCGAGCTCGGGTTGACAGCTGACCGGTGGGCCGGCAGGTCATGAATTGGTTACAGTAAACTCATGGGGAGAAACCAGGAAGGTGTAGGGCATCGACGGCGGACGGATTTCGGAGGGTCGTGAAGTGCCATTTGAGGCGTATTCGAGACGCAGTACTCTCGGTACGGGCCGAGAATGCAACGAAAAAGGGCCTTCCCGACACCCGAAAGGCGCCGCTGATTCAATGCCCTACACCCTCCTGACAAGGGGGGCCGAATGATGACGCGC
>JAUWTC010000092.1 GCA_030609785.1 Holophagae bacterium | reverse complement strand
CGAGGCCGCCGACGCCAACGCCACCCTGATCTCAAGCTTGGAACAGGCGTGGGGCGACGACGACGCTCGCCTCCTGCCAAGCCTCCGGCTTCAGTACGATCTACTCAAAGAGGCGAGGCGAAAAAAAGAGGCCAAGGTGATCAAGAAGAGGATCAAGGCTTTGGACTGACAGCACCGGTGGATGCAACTCATGAAATAGCCACAAAAAAGGAATATACAGTCTGCGTTCCGGAGCCTGATCTCCATCTCCGGCCTTCTGGCTCGCCCTTCGGGCGTACCAGCGTCGCCATTCCTGCGGGGCCGAAGCGAGGCGCAATACGAAACGAACACGCGGCCCCGCAGAAATGACGAGCGGCGGCCTACTGGCGTCAGCCAAGATTCGGTTGCAGAGGGTGTCGCCGTGGGTTGCCCGGTCAGGCATTCTTCGCAACGCCCCCGTTTTCGGGAGGTCTGCCCGGTGAAGAAGGCCTGACCCCGCACGCCCCGTCGGAGAGGGGCGCTCTTGTTCGCTGATGCGCTCCCGAAGGCCGAGGTTGGATAACAGGGTCCGGGGCGTCCGGGATCATGGTCCGCGACCCTCACCTGCGTTGCCGGCTCTGCTTGTCTAAGAAATCCCCAAGATCCCTCAGATTCTCGAACGCATGATCTGCGTCCTTTCCCCACCGGCGGCACCCACCGTTGACGATGATGACCTGAGAACATCCGGCCTCTCTGGCCGCCCGAACGTCATAGTGGGAGTCCCCCACCGCTACCGTCTCCGCCCCACTGACACCCAGACGCCGCATCGCCTCGACCAGCGGCGCGCCGGAGGGCTTGTAGAGACCGCTATCCCGCGTGATCACCACGTCGAACGACAGGCCGAAACGGCCCATCAACCCCTCGGTATTTTCGGTCGAATTGTTGGTCACGAGGGCGGTCTTGACGCCTTGTTCAGTCAGCAACCTCAGCAGGTCATCGGCGCCTTCGACCATCACCGCCCCGAGGCTGGCCTTCCGTTCGATCGCCTCCAAGCGTGCCCAGCTTTCGGTCCGTTGAAGTGCCGGCAGCGCGTTGAGCGCGTCGATGATCGACGGACCGTCGACCTCCAACTCCGCCCTGATGGCCGGCCAGTCGTACTCCGAGTGAATCAGTGTCCCGTCCATGTCGAACAGGACGGCCTTGAGGCCGGTCACTACAACCCCAAAGCTGCCTCGAGGTCCATGATCTTGGCCTGAATTCGAGCGACATTCTCGGGTCCCATCCTCAGCAGCTGCTTCTTCGCCTCGGGGAGTCCCTCAAGGCGCTCATCCCCATAAGCGAAGGAGACAACCTTGGGATCGAGAGCCACATCGCCCTCGATGACGGGAACCGCCAAAAGGAGGTCGAAGGCTTTTTTCAGAGTCGCTTTGAATGTGGTTCCCGGCGGGGCAATTTCCCGGTGTGCTTCGTCGATCAGGGGCTCGAGTTCGTTGAAGACCCTCACCGTGCCTTCGATGTCCAGACCGGCAAAGCTTTGAGCCACCAGGTCGTACCGCCGATAGCTTTTGGGATCGATCACCCACCCATCGCCACGTTCAACGCCCGAAAACCGACCGGTCGGCTTGAGGAACTCAAACTGAGACCGCGGGTTCTTTCCTTCGGCGATGAGATGCACCGAAGCGACGAACCGACGGATCAAATCCTCGTTGGCCAGCCATATCACCACCTCCGGTTGAGACGACAGGGCCGCCACAACCTCTCGAACCACGGCGTCGCTACCGGCCAGAGTGATCCCTTTCAGCCGTTCGGACAAACGCTCCTCGAGCGAGGGGGTGGGCTCCACGGGCACCGTTTCGACCACTTCGGGCACCGTGTCCGGCACTCCCCCGCCATCATCCCGCCCAAAGAACAGATAAAGGCCGAGGGCCGCCAGCGCCAGCGCCACAACACCGATCAGGATTCGAAGATCTGAGGACATGCCCACCTCCTACTCAAGGGTACACCGGATGGAGGTTCAAAAGGTCAAAGGGTCAAAGGGTCAAAGAGTCGAAGGGTCAAAGGGGTCGAAAGGACTGCCTCCTGGATCACCGGTCAGTGACGGGTATACTCAATTGACTGATTGAGGGGGAGAACCATGAGACAGTCCTGCAAAATCTTCATTTTTGTCGCAGTTATTTCGCTGGTGGCGCCGCTGACGGCGTGGACGGCAGATTCACTCCAGTTGAACGCCGTCACCTTTCCTGAACGAAAGACGATCAAGCTGGAGTTCAGAGGCACCACACGTGCCCCGAGGGCCGAGGTCACCGGCAAGGTCGAGTTCCGTGAAGGCCAGGCCCAGATTGAAATCGAATTTCAGAACATGAAGCCGGCAGTTCTGTTCGGTGGCGATGTCACCTGTTATGTCGTTTGGGCCGTCTCACGTGACGGGACCTACAGCAATCTCGGCGAGTTATGGATGCCGAAAAACAGCGGCAATGTCGACTTCTCCAGCGGACGCAAGAGCTTTGCACTGCTGATTACGGCCGAACCCTACGCCCGTGTAAACCGACCATCCGAGCTGATCATGATGTTCAACACAGCCGCCGAGTCCAAGAAGGCGCCGACCGACGCCTTTGAATTCACCGGCCTGGGCGTCGCCCCTGAGCACGAACTCCAATCGATCACCCATATCGCCCTGGATTCGGAGAGACCTCTCGACCTGATGCAGGCCGAAAAGGTCTATGAGCTGGCCCAGCGCCACGAAGCCGACACCTACACCGAGGACATGATGCGTGATGCCTTCATCGCCCTGGGCCAAGCGCGCAATCTGGCATCGAAAGACAAACACCGTACCGATTACAGCCGGCGGTCGATCGCCCTGTCCAGCGATGCGATTCAGATCACACTGCGGCGCAAGGAAGCAGAAGAACTCGAACGGCAAATTGCGGAGAGACAGGCAGAGATGGACGCCCTGGAGGGACGCGCACAGGAAGCCGAAGAACGGTCCGCCTCCGCTGCCCACGCGCTCGATGCGGCACAGCTCGCAATCGCAGAGGCTACACGGTTGCAATCGGAGACCGAAGCCTCGGTCCAACAAACCCAGATCGAACTTGGCCGTATCGCCGGCGAGAAGAAGGCCCTCGAACTCGAGCAGGCGGCAATATTGGCCTCGTTAGAAGGTATGCGTGAGGAGAGCCGACGTTTACTCAAGGAACGCGAGGCATTGTCCGGTCGCCTCGAAGGAGCGCTCTCCCAGGTCGCCGAGACCCGCGACTCGGCCCGCGGATTGATCGTCAACCTGCCCGACATTCTCTTCGACCTCAACAAGGCAGCGCTCAAGCCTGAGACACAAATCGTCATCGCCAAGCTGTCCGGGATATTGTTGATTATGCCCGACCTCAACGTCCGTATCGAAGGCCACACCGACGCCACGGGCGCCGACGATTACAACCTCAAGCTCTCGGAGCAGAGGGCTCAATCGGTGAGCGATTTCCTCAAGGCCCAGAATATCGATTCCGGCCGGTTGCAGGCCGTCGGGTATGGCAAGACCAGACCGGTGGCCGACAACGAAACGGCCGAGGGACGCAAGAAGAACCGGCGGGTCGAGATCATCATCGCTCGGGGGGAGATCACCGAGGAGGACCTCTCAGAACCGGAGTGAACGAAGAAAACCTGTCAGCCGAGGTTGGCACAAAGAACAGCTGAGACTCGACGTCCCATGCTTCTTCTTGTTCGGCGATCCAAAAACCACCCTCTGAGGGTCTACTCGGCGGAAAAGTTCTGCAACTCCACCGGTACGGTAGCGCCTACGAAATTCGCAACGACCTGGTGGATAAAGACCAGATCTCCCGGGTCCCCCCAGTGGTCATCCCGAGGCGAGTTGATGAACCATACAAACTCGCCCGAACCACCGCCCGGGAAGTTGGTGCCCTTGAAAATGAGGCACGGATGCCCATCGCCGTTCACTGCAACCACTTCCATGTCGGCGTCGGTCAGCCGTGCCGTGTAAAAGCCGGCATCCGACTGGCCGAAATCCACCGGAGAAGGCAGACCCTGGGCCAGAGGATGAGCAGGATCGATCAGGGTGAACTGCGGCGAGGCACTGATGGTCCAATTGAAATTCACGATGTCGATCGCCATAATATGATTGTTCACCCCGGTGTGGAATTCGGCGGCCCCAGTGCCGCCAAAAAAACAGGCACGTTTCCCGGCGTCGATGACTCCGGTGCGAATCGCCGCCACACTGGCGTCCGACATTGAGCCCCCGTCCATACCCACGATCACGATGTCGTAAGGGCCGAAGTCGATCCCTGTCCAGTCGGTCGTGTTCATGAGATCAAAAGGTATCCCCAGGTTCGTCAGGGCGGCCTGGATAGTGTTTGCGGTTGTAGCGGTCTCCAGCACCAGCACCGAAGCCTGGAGAATACGGTCTTCGGAGGGCGGTGGAGCCTCCCCGGGGCTGCCTGTGTCCGGGACAGCCGCCTGGACCGGCGGAGCCGTTGTGCCGATGACTAACAGAAAGACGAGAATCCACAGCGAACCGATCCGTGTGCTCATTTTGAGACTCCTCCCTTGAGAAAACAGACTACCGGGCTGCCGAATCCCTGTCAAACCACCGTGGCCCTTCCCGCCCAACCGATCAAACGGCTGACAGCTGAGCTGCCTGCAAAATTCCCGGCGTCACGATGCGGGCCAGGAGGCCCGCGCTCCAGAACACAGGCCCAGCGGTGTATCTGCTTCCCTTTTTGTGGCTATTTCCTCTGCTTTTTTGCAGGCGGCTCAGACTTTACTCAAACGCCTTCGCGAGATCGTCGAGCACCTTCTGCTCGGCCTCCGAGATTTTGGAACCGAACCCCAGGAAACCGCCGGCCGCTTCGGCGATGCCTTTGGCCTGTGCCATGACGCCGTCGCGGAGCAGGGCACGGTTGTTGGAATCCATATTTTCGACGATGACACCGACGTAGTGCTTCCAGGTCTCCAGCATTTCCGGTCCGGGCCTGCGAGTGAGCCAGTTCTCCAGGAGTTCACAGGTCGTCGACCCCGGTTCGATTCCACGGTCAAAAGCCGCTTTCAACACAGCCTCACGTTCCTTGTCATGGATCTCCCAATCGGCCCAGGCGACCTCAATCAGTGGAACCAGGCCGAAGGCAACCACGGTCTCGGGGTAGAGGTCCAATTCAACCAACGCGTCAACTACGCCCTCGTCGTCAATTCTCAAGGCCGCCCGGAGGGCGTCCCGCCGTTCTTTGTCCTTTGCCTCCTCGCGGAGCTTGTCCAGCAACTTGGCGTTCTCCTCGGCGAAAAAACTCTCTTCCAGTCGAAGGGCATCAGGGTTGAGTGTTCGGTTTGGCATCGTGACTCCTGTCAAAAGGTCGATGCGATTATGCCACATGCGCTAGACTACGCCGCATCCTGCCGTTCAGCGGGTTTTCAATGCGTGAGGATCTTATGGAAGACTTTAACTACACACCGTCAGTCATCGAGCCCAAGTGGCAACAGCGTTGGGCGGACGAAGGCGCCTTCAGGACGCCCAGCGACCCTGAAGAACTGCGATCAAAGCCCAAGTTCTACGTGCTGGACATGTTCCCCTACCCCTCAGGCGCCGGCCTTCACGTCGGCCACCCAGAGGGCTACACCGCCACCGACGTCATCGCTCGGATGAAAAGAATGCAGGGTTTCAACGTGCTCCACCCGATGGGCTGGGATGCGTTCGGCCTGCCTGGCGAGCGTGCCGCGGTCCGCGAGGGCAAGCATCCAGCCGAGATCATGACGAGGAACATCGACAATTTCCGAGGGCAGATCCAGCGGCTGGGCTTCTCCTACGACTGGGAGCGCGAGGTCAACACCTCAAGCGTCGACTACTACCGCTGGACCCAGTGGATCTTCCTCAAGCTCTACGAACAGGACCTGGCCTACATGGCCGACGAACCGGTCAACTGGTGTCCCGCACTGGGTACGGTGCTGGCCAACGAAGAGGTCAAGGACGGCAGGTATGTCGAGACCGGCGATGTCGTCGAGCGCCGCCTGATGCGCCAGTGGATGCTCAAGATCACGCTCTACGCCCAGCGACTGTTGGACGATCTGGACGATCTGGACTGGCCTGAGTCGGTCAAGGAGATGCAGCGCAACTGGATCGGCCGCAGCCGGGGCGCCGATGTGACATTTGCCATCGACGGCCACGACCGGGACTTTACAGTCTTCACCACCCGTCCCGACACCCTGTTCGGAGCGACCTACTGCGTCCTGGCGCCCGAGCACCCGCTGGTGGCCGAGATCACGACCGACGGACAGCGAGAGGCCGTCGACACCTACATCTCAGAGGCCGCCAACAAGAGCGAGTTGGACCGCACTGATCTCGCCAAGACCAAGTCCGGCGTCTTCACCGGCGCATACGCGGTCAATCCGGTCAACGCACAGAAGATCCCGATCTGGGTTGCCGACTACGTTCTGCTGTCCTACGGCACCGGGGCAATCATGGCGGTCCCAGGCCACGACGAGCGCGACCACGAGTTCGCCCGCACCTTCGACCTGCCGATCATCGAGGTAGTCTCCGGCGGCTCGAAACCGATCGAAGAAGAGGCCTTCACCGACTGTAACGACGGCGTATTGGTCAACTCATCGGGCGATCAGGGGCTTGACCTCAACGGACTCAAGGTACCCAAAGCGGTCAACGCCACCATCGCCTGGCTCGGGGACAAGGGCCTCGGCGAGGAGAAGATCCAGTACCGCCTGCGCGACTGGCTCTTCTCGCGCCAGCGCTACTGGGGCGAGCCCTTCCCCATCATCCACACCGACGACGGCGAGGTCGTCCCGCTTCCCGAAGACGCCCTTCCGGTTGCCCTGCCCGCAATCGATCAGTACCGGCCCACCGAAGACGGGCGGCCGCCCCTGGCCCGTGCCGGCGACGACTGGCTGCGCGTGACCCTGCCCGACGGCCGCACGGCAACCCGTGAGACCAATACCATGCCCCAGTGGGCCGGTTCGTGCTGGTACTACCTGCGTTATCTGGACCCGACCAACGACCGCGAGGCATGGTCCGAAGAAGCCGAGAATTACTGGATGCCGGTCGACCTCTACGTCGGCGGGGTCGAGCACGCCGTCTTGCACCTGCTCTACGTCCGTTTCTGGCACAAGGTGCTCTACGACTGCGGCCTGGTTCACACCAAAGAGCCTTTCCAAAAACTCTTCAACCAGGGCATGATCCTGGCGCACTCCTACCGCGACGAAGGGGGCAAGTACTACCACTCCGACGAGGTCGAGGAGAAAGAAGACGCCTTCTTCACTCGTGAGACCGGCACACCGGTCAACCACCAGATCGAGAAGATGTCCAAATCCAAGCTCAACGTCGTCAACCCCGACGATGTGATCAACGCCTACGGCGCCGACGCCATGCGCCTCTACGAACTGTTCATGGGACCGCTTGAGGTCCAAAAGCCGTGGCAGATGAAGGGCGTCGAAGGAGTCAACCGCTTCCTCCACCGGGTATGGCGCCTTGTGGTCGACACCAAGACCGGCGAACTCAATACGCGCATCACCAACGATGCCGCGGCTTCCAACGATCAGTTGAACCGGGTCCTTCACAAGACGATCAAGAAGGTCGTCTCAGACACCGAGACCTTGCAGATGAACACCGCGATCGCCCAGATGATGATCTTCGTCAACGAGGCAACGACGGCCGAGACGCTCCCGCGGGAGATCCTGTCGGCCTTCCTGAGGCTGCTGGGCCCCTACGCCCCCCACCTCTGCGAGGAACTGTGGTCAAAGCTGGACGGAGAGGAACTCTTGGCCCACGCCTCCTGGCCTCTCCATGACGAGGCCTTGTGTCAGGACGATCTGATCAATATCGTCGTCCAGGTCAACGGCAAGAAACGCGAGGAACTCCAGGTCCCCAAGGACACAGCCAAGGAAGACCTCGAGCGCCTGGCCCTGGCCTCCGAAAAGGTCCGCAAGTACCTGGAGGGCAAGGAGCCGCGGCGGGTCATCGTCGTCCCTGGGCGTCTGGTCAACATCGTGGTGTAGGAGCTGTCAGTTGTCCATCCAGGTCCCGTTGAGAAAAGGAGTCATCGCATCAGCTTTCTGAAGATTTTGAGGAGTCCATGGCT
>JAUWTC010000297.1 GCA_030609785.1 Holophagae bacterium | reverse complement strand
CCCATCTGGGCCCCAAGGGCCAGGAGGGCTCCCGGCATGGCGATGTTGCCCAGCAGGTGCAGGAAATTGTCGAGCCAGGTCCACGGTGACCAACCGATCCAGTTCCATGCCAGGCCGCCGGCGACACCCAGGACGACCGGGTTGAGAATGACCGCCTTGAAGGCGCCCATTCCCGTGTGGTCACCGGCTCTGAGCAACGCCATCACCGCCAACAGATTTTGGAACGGGATCAAGATGGCTGCGGTGACGGCGGCCAGGGTCAGGGCCTGATCTCCGGCGGCGGCGAAGATAACGGGAAATCCGACATAGACCAAATTGCCCCGGACCGTGGCCTGGACAATCACACCCAGGCGGGGCGGGCTCTCACGGCGGAGAAGGGCGTAGGCGAGAGCCACCAGACCGACCGCGGCGGTTGCCGCCAAGACTGTTCCGATCATCGGAGCGGCGGCGGTGGCCACCAGTTGCGCCTTGCCCAGGAGTCTGAGCAGCAAGGCCGGGATGGCGAACCAGTAGATAATGCGGTTCAAGTCACGGACAAAGACCTCTCCGGCCCACCCGAGCCGCTTCGCAAGAACCCCAAGACCGATCAATAAAAAGACCGGAACTATCCCGGACAAAACTGCCATGGGGGGATCCTAACCCGGCAAGTCCTCAGTCAAAAGCAATTTGCGGAGGCGTCTTTCCCGAGCCCGTTCCCGTTCCCGAGTTCTTTCAAGAACCGCCCCTACCATTTCTGTCATGCTCTTGCCCTGAAGGAACAACCCCAACCGCTCAGAGATGAGTATCGTCAACAGTGCGCGTGTCCGCCCACGGGATGAAGGAGCTGCATTGTTGAGGCTGGGGCCAAAATCCATTCATCGGGAAAGGTAACGGGAACGGGAACGGGCTCGGAGGGCAAGTTACCGCTGAGATATGCGGATCAGGCTAGACCGAGAAATACCGCGCGTCGGGGTGGTGGAAGACAATCGCGGAGACTGTCGCTTCGGGGTCCATCATGTCGCCCTCGGTTAGCTCAACACCGATTTCCTCCGGCATCAGGGCGTTGAAGAGTTGCCTCTGACCTTTGAGGTCGGGGCAGGCAGGGTAGCCGAAGCTGAAGCGTTTGCCGCGGTAGCGCCCCGCAAAACGGTCTCTTGCGCTGGTTTCGGCGGTGTCGGGAAAGCCCCACTGTGCCCTGAGACGCATGTGGAGCCACTCCGCGGCTGCCTCTGCCGTTTCAATGGCCAAGGACGCGAGAACGTGGCTCTTGAGATACTCTCCGGCTTCTTTGAGCTGGGCTACCTGGGCTCGGATTCCCTGGCCTGCGGTGGTGACGAAAAGGGCGACATGATCGTTGTCGAGAACGTAGTCAGTGATGCAGAAGCCGGAATTTTTGGCCTGGCGCGGCATGGTCCATCGAGCCGTGATCCTCCCGCTGTCGGGATCCAGAAGGCAGAGGTCATCGGCGTCGGCCCGTGCCGGGAAGAACCTCCATACGGCCCGAGCGGTCATGCCACCGCTTCGCGCCTCATCCTGAACCCTGTGGACGATCGAACGGAGCATGGCGAGCTTGGCGTCCCCCTGCTCCTCGAGCCGGCGAATCGAACCCATCAAACCGAGGTGCTTTCCGTAAAGCATCTGGGGATTGAGCAGGGTCCAGACCTCATCGAGATCCAGGGCAGTGACGTGACGCTCGAGGTCCGGGGGTGGGGGAGGGACGATCTTTCGACTGGCCGCCGGCAGCTCCTTCGGAGATGGCGCCGGCAGTTTGCGTTCTTGGGGAGCCTTTGCGGCCTGATCTGTCCTGACAGCCTCGTTGACCTCAGTCTCCAACTGGACGCGCTTTTTGGCATCGGTCAAGCGATCGACGAGGTCGAGGGCGTGCATGGCGTCGCACCCGTAGGTGCACAGACCGTCATAGGTGCCGGCAATCTTTTGGTGCGTGAAGCGACGCGTAAGGGCTGCGCCGCCCACCAGGAGGGGCACTGAGACTCCGGCGGCTCTGAGGTCTTCGGCGGTCAGAATCATCTGGTGGGCACTCTTGACCAGCAGGCCTGAGAGACCGATGACATCCGGCTGGAAATCATGGGCGGCTTGGACAAGCCGTTCGTTGGGAACCCGGATTCCCAAATCCAGGATCTCGAATCCGTTGTTCCCGAGCACGATGGAGACCAGGTTCTTGCCGATGTCGTGTACATCACCCTTGACGGTGGCCAGCAGGACTTTGCCTCGGGAGGAGATATCCGCCTGTGCCATATCAGGCTCAAGGAAAGAGACCGCAGCCTTCATGACCTCGGCGCTCTGTAACACTTCGGCGACAATCAGCTGGTTGTCGTTGAAGAGCCTGCCGACCTCGGCCATGCCGGCCATCAGGGGGCCGTTGATGATGTCGAGAGGAAGAGGCCAACGTTCATCCTCGAGAGCTGCCGTCAGATCCTCCTCGACACAGGTCTTGTTGCCTTCGACTACGGCTCTTGACAGGCGTTCGGCGACGTCGAGACTGATTCGGTCTTCGGAGGTCGTCTTCGCCGGTTTGCGTCCGCGGAAGTACTCGGTGAAAGCAGCGACTGCCTTCTCTCCAGCCGATGTTTCACCGGGTTGGAGGCCCAGGAGGGCTTCCGCCATGAGACGTTCCTCTTCAGGGATTTCGGCAAATCGAGCCAGCTTTTGGGTATTGACTATGGCGGCGTCGAGCCCGGCCTTGGTGGCGCGGTAAAGAAAAACTGCGTTCAGCACCTCGCGACCGGCCGGCGGCAGTCCGAAGCTGACATTCGAGATGCCCAACAGGGTGCGTGTGCCCGGGAATTCAGCCTTGAGCCGGGTCAGACCTTCGAGGGTCAGGCCGGCTGCACCGAGGTACTGTTCATCACCGGTCGCACACGGAAAGACAAGGGTGTCCCACCAGATGTCTTCGGGCCGAACACCATGATCATCAACCAAGATCCGAAAACTACGGCGTGCCACATCGAGCTTGCGTTCGATGGTGACGGCCATACCCTTTTCGTCGATTGTGCCGACAATGACCGCCGCGCCGTATGCGCGGGCAAGGCCGGCCACCCGGCCGAAGCGCTCCGGGCCGTCCTCGAGGTTGGTTGAATTGAGGATGGCCTTGCCCTGACAGTTCTTCAAGGCCGCCTCCATGACCTCAGAGTCGGTGGAATCGACCATCAGGGGAACTTTGATTCTTCGGTTGAGACGCTGAAGGAAGGCGGTCATACGTTCCTTCTCGTCAATCTCGGGGTCCTGAAGGCAGACGTCTATTATCTGGGCGCCTTTGAGGACCTGGGCTCTTCCGACCTCGGCGGCGCCGTCGAGGTCGTCGTCGGCGATCAGGCGTTTGAAAGCGCGACTACCGAGAACATTCGTGCGTTCGCCGACCAGTAAAGGACGGTTCTGGTCGGTGAGTTCGACGGCCTGAAGACCGGATACCATGCAGCGACTGTGATCCGGTACTTGGCGAGGCCGGCGGTCGTTGACCAGATCGGCGAGGGCGGCGACATGGTCTGCAGTCGTCCCACAGCAGCCCCCGATAAGATTGAGCCATCCCTGATCGAGGTACTCGCCGAGAATCTTCGTGAAGTCCTCAGGGCCCTGCAGGTAGCATCCGTTCTCGTCCGGAAGGCCGGCATTGGGGATGCAGGCGACGCGGGTTCGCGCGAGGTCCGAAATCGTGCGCAGATCCTCCCGCATGAGGTCCGGGCCGGTGGCGCAGTTGAGACCTATGTAGAGAAGGTCGGCATGAGCGAGGGAAACTACCATCGCTTCGGCATCCTGGCCGCCGAGCATGGTGCCGTTGGCTTCAATGGTGGCCGTGACGGCAACCGGAACCCGCCATCTTGTCTGTTCAAAGGCCTTTTCGATGCCGAGCAGACCGGCCTTGGTGTTGAGAAGATCCTGACAGGTCTCGAGCACCAGATAATCGGCTCCACCAGTTAACAATCCCGATGCCTGAATCCGAAAATAATCAACCAACTCATCAAAGGTGACGCCACCGGTAACGGTGATGGCCTTGGTTGTCGGCCCCATCGAACCGCAGACGAAACGCGGGTACTCCGGAGTGGAGTGACGGAGGCAAGCCTTGCGGGCGATTTCTGCGGCGCGCCGGTTCAGGTCGAACGCCTCTGTTTCGAGCCCGTACTCGGCCAGGACCAACCCTGTGCCGCCGAACGTGTTGGTTTCGATGATGTCAGCGCCGGCTTTGAGGTAGGTATCGTGGACCCGATCAACGATTTCCGGGCGGGTAGAACTGAGGACCTCATTACACCCCTCGACTGCCGGGCCCCCGAAATCTTCGGCCGTGAGATCGAAGGCCTGAAGCGCGGTTCCCATGGCGCCGTCGAGCACCATGATTCGCTGTTCGAAAGCGGAAAGAAGTCCGGCTCTCCGCTCCTCGAGATCGCCCGGAGGAGGAATCTCAGGGGCGAAGAGTGGGCTCGATGCCCGATCCGGGTGATCGGTTGCCTTCATGATGAAAGGCTACACCCCGGGCGCGTGAGGGGCAATAGCGCTGTCGATAACAGCCCAGGTG
>JAUWTC010000424.1 GCA_030609785.1 Holophagae bacterium | reverse complement strand
CCACCGCACTGATTCCGAATTGGCTACTCGTTCGAGATGTCCTCTTCTATCTACTCAGCGGTCTTCAGCTGGGGCTGGAACTGCACCTGGCCTCGGTCATCCCGAAAAAGTACGCATGGTTCGCCGACCGACCCTGGCTGACCCGGCTTTACTACACGGTCGGTCTGTCGGCGGGCGGCATCATCGCACTGCTCTCGATCGGCGAGTTTTTCGAGATCGATGCCGCCGCCGCCTTGGCACTGTCTGCAGGCACAGCCATGAACGACGTCGTGCTCGTCGGCTGGGGGTTGGCCGTCGTCTCCATCCTCATTGTCCAGTTCCGCAATTCGAAAACGCCCGGACACCGGAATCAGGCCCTCGTGATTCTGAGCGGCGTCATCCCGTGGGCGCTCTACAATATCATCCAAACGGTCACATCAACCCAGGACATCTACCTCGGGGCCTGGTTCGATCTCGCGCAGCCGATCGTGCTTCTCTTATACCCCGTGGTTATTTTTATCGCCATCTTCCGCTACCACCTCTTCGACATTCGTGTCGCCTTGAAGCGAAGCCTGGTGTTGGTTCTGGTCACCATCGTCGTCCTGGCGTTGTTCTCGGCCGTCTTCGAAGCCCTCTCAAGTCGGTTCGGTCAAATCGAGCAGGCGGGCCGGCTCCAGGTAGCCTTCTTTGCCATGATGATGCTCCTGCTCGGCCTCCTTTTTAATCCGGTGCGGCGGTTGATCCAACGAGGCATCGACACCCGTTTTTACCCTGAGAGGATCGCCCAACGGGAGCGCCTTGCGGAACTTGCGGCAAATCTCCCCTCTCTGGGAAACCTGGGGGCGATTGGGCGGCACGTTGTCGAGGAGGTTTCCAGAGTATTCCAGGTGACGTCAGCCACCCTGTTGGTCTCCGATCCCGCCAGCGGGCTTCTGGTATCCCTGGCAACCGCCTCGGACCAACCTCTTGACGACAAGGATGTCTCCCTGCTCCTGGAAAGAAATGACAGGGGCATCGATCAACTTCGGCAAGCCCGTCGGGCCCTCCCAGCCGACATCATTGCCGCCGCCAGTCCGGCATTGGCCCAAAGAATTGACGCTCTGCTGGCCGAAACCGGCATCGGGTTGGTCAACGGGGACAACCTCGTCGGACTCCTTCTTTTGGGACCAAAAAAGGACCGAGGCGCTTTGACGACCGAAGAACTGGATCTGCTCCGGTTGTTTTCCCTCAATGTGGCCACAGTGTTGGAGAATGTCCGACTGTTTCAGTCGGCAACCTATGAGCAGCTGACCGGGCTCTTACGACGCGAGGCAATCCTCGAAGCCCTCGATGTCGAGATTGAGCGGGCCAACAGGTACGAACGGCCGTTGACGGTCGGGATGATCGATCTCGATCATTTCAAGAACGTCAACGACACCTGGGGACACCTCGCCGGTGACGCGATGCTGCAAAGAGTCGCCGCCGAACTGAAAGACTGTCTCCGTACCACCGACCAGATCGGCCGCTACGGCGGAGAGGAGTTCCTCTTTTTTCTGCCGGAAACCGATCTCACCCAAGGCGCCGGGGTTGCGGAAAAGCTCAGGGCAGCGGTCGAGAACCTCCCTTCGCCAGTCGCCGAGGCGCCGGATCTCCATATCACGGCCTCGATCGGTCTGGCCGAACTACAGGCAGTCAGTGGGTCACCTCCAACGGCCGCCGACATCATCCGGGCTGCGGACAGCGCCCTCCTCCAAGGCAAGGATTCTGGCAGGAACCGGGTGGTGCTCGCTTCTGATCCAGGTGTCTGAGCCGCAAAGAGCGCTAAGGGTTTTGATTTCAATCCCTCCTTTGCGTTTCCTTTGCGATCTTTGCGTCTTGGCGGTTCAAAAGTCTTTTTGCCCTGGCCGCATCGAGTTGCCGTTTCCAGTTTCAAGTATCCAACATCAAAAAAGGGCGGCCCGAAGGCCGCCCTCAGATTGCAAATTGATGACACCGGTTATTCGGTGATACCGGCCGTCTCCTCGAGCATCGCGGTTGTCAAGGACTTGGGCCGCTCGAGCGCATAACCCAGCGCCCGGTCCCAGGTGATGTTGGTCAGCACGCCGAGGGCACGGCCGACGCCAAACAGAACGGTGTAGAAGTCCCACTCCGTCAGGCCGTAGTACCACTGGATCACACCGGATTGAGCATCGACGTTGGGCCACGGGTTCTTCGCCTTGCCCTGTTCCTCAAGCACGCCGGGCGCAACCTGGTAAATCATCGAAACCACCTTGAACAGCGGATAGTCCGGCATGTTCTTCAGGCAGAATTCACGCTGCGAAGCGTAGCGGGGGTCGGTTTTCCGAAGCACGGCGTGACCGTAACCGGGGATGACCTGACCGGAATTGAGGGTGTCCCACAGAGCTTCCTTGACCAACTCTTCCGTCGGCTCCTTGCCGCCAAGCTTGTCCATGAATTTCATGGTCCAGCTCAAGACTTCCTGGTTTGCCAGGCCGTGAAGCGGACCGGCCAGGCCGTTGATGCCCGCCGACAACGAGTAGTAGGCGTCGGACAACGCCGAGGCCACCAAATGGGTCGTGTGGGCCGAGACATTGCCGGACTCGTGGTCGGAGTGCAGGATGAAGTACATCCTCGCGACATCGTCGTAGGGTTTCGGGAAACCCATCATGTGGGCAAAGTTGCCGCCGAGGTCCAAACTTGGATCTGCCTCAATGTGAACATCGTCCTTGTACTTCAAGCGGTAGATGTATGCGGCGATTGTCGGCAGCTTGGCCATCAGATTCATCACATCTTCGAGCATGGGCTCCCAGTAGACCATTTTGGACATGCCTTCGTTGTATCGCTTGACGAAGATCGACTCGCGCTGCATCGAGGTGATGGCGGTGGAGAACATCGCCATCGGGTGGCTGTCACGAGGCATGGCACGCAAGACGTCGATCACGTACTGGGGCAGGGCTCGCTTCTGCTGGAACTCTTCAACGACCTCCATCGTCTCCGCGACGGT
>JAUWTC010000033.1 GCA_030609785.1 Holophagae bacterium | reverse complement strand
CCCGGCGAGCGAGTCGACGGACACGCCTTTGTCCCGAAGGCTCTGGAGAAAGCTACGGCGGCTCTGGTCCGCTCAGACGTCGATCTGGCTCCCCCTCCGGTCGACCGCGCCTTGATCTCGGTGGCCGACCCGCTGGCCGCCTACCATCAACTGGCGGCTGCCGATTGTCATCGTCGTCCCTGGCAGGTGGCTGCCATCACGGGTTCCGTCGGCAAGACGACCACCAAAGACTTCCTGGCCCTCATCCTGGAACATCACAGGGTCACCGGCTCTTCACAGGGCAACCGGAACTCCACCCTCGGCCTTCCGGCGCAGATTCTGTCGCAAGACGACGACGTCGAGGTCTTTGTCGCCGAGGCCGGAATGAGCCGGGCCGGCGAGCTTGACCTCCTCGGCAACATCCTCCGTCCCGACGTACTGCTCTACACCCGCATCACTCCTGCCCACACCGAGTTCTTCTCGTCAATGGACGGTGTCGTCGAAGCCAAGGCCGAACTGTTGGCTCACCTGAAACCCGAAGGCACCCTGGTGATCAACGCCGACGACCCCAGGCAGAGAGATTTTGCTCGGCGGACCAGGGCCGGGGTCCTTTCTTATGGGGGACCGGAGACCGAAGCCAGGCTGGAAGCCGTCGAGGACCTCGGCTTGGAGGGAACCCGGGGGACCCTGATCCTGCCGTCGGGCAGAGCGTCCTTCCGGCTTCCACTGCCGGGCCTCTTTCAGGCCGAGAATTTCCTCGCTGCAGCCACGGCCGCCCATGCCCTGGGCCTGCGAGTTGACGATATCGCACGCGCTGCCGAAGAACTGGCGGCGGCCCCTCACCGGGGCACTGTCCTCCGCCTCCGGGACGACATCACCGTCATCGACGACTCCTACAACGCCTCGCCAGAGGCAGTGACGCGGGCCCTCGAATTGTTGGCAGAGTGCTCCGGACGACGAGTGGCCGTCCTCGGAGAAATGTATGAACTGGGGTCGGCCGCCGCGGCAGCCCACCGTGACATCGGGCGCCTGGTCGCGAGCCGCTGTGATCTCCTCCTCACGGTCGGAAGCGACATGAGCCACAAGGTGCTCGAAGGAGCGGTCGCGGCGGGCCTTCCCCGCCACCGTGCCTTTAAGGCCGAGGACTCGGATGCAGCGACATCCGCCCTTGAGGCCCTCCTGGAACCCGGAGACACCATCTTGATCAAGGGCTCCCGCGGCGTCGGCCTGGACCGCGTGGTCTCCGCCCTGTCCGAGGGGAGGAGCTGATGCTTTATTACCTGCTCTATTCCCTCAAGGGACACTTGATCGGCTTCAATGTCTTTCGTTACATCACCTTCAGAACCGGTTTGGCTTTGGCCACCGCCTTTTTCCTCAGCCTGATCGCAGGGCCGTGGCTGCTTGAAAAACTTCGGGCCCTTCAGGTACGGCAGTCAATTCGCGAAGAGGGGCCCAGCCACCACCAGGTCAAGGCCGGGACGCCGACAATGGGCGGCGTCTTGATGGTTGGCGCCTTCACCCTCTCCACCCTGCTCTGGGCCGATCCGACCAATGCCTACGTGTGGACCGTATTGGCGGTGACCGTCGCCTTCGGCGCCATTGGATTCGCCGACGACTTCATCAAGGTCCGCTTGGGGAGGAATCTCGGTCTGACAACTCGGCAGAAACTGGCCCTCCAAACCCTGGTCGGCCTCGGCGGCGCCCTGGCCGCCCGGGCAGTCGCCGAACCGGCTACTCACGCCGGCGCCCTCGCCCTACCATTCGTCAAGGAACTGCTCCTCCCTCTGGGTCTGTTCTACCTGCCCTTCGTCGCGCTGGTCTTGATCGGGGCCTCCAACGCGGTCAACCTGACCGACGGTCTCGACGGGCTGGCCGTCGGCGCCGTGGCGATCGCTGCGACGACCTACACGTTGTTTCTCTACGTCGCGGGCCATATCCGAATTGCCGAGTACCTCCGGATCGTCCATGTGTCCGACGCCGGTGAGGTTGCCGTCTTCACCGGGGCCATGGTCGGTGCAGCGATGGGTTTTCTGTGGTTCAACTGTCATCCCGCTCAGGTCTTCATGGGTGACGTCGGATCGCTCGCCCTCGGCGGAGGCCTGGGCATCGTCGCCGTCGTCGCGAAGCAGGAAATCCTCCTGGTAATCGTCGGTGGTCTTTTCGTACTCGAGGCCCTGTCGGTCTTGATTCAAGTGGGGTCGTACAAGATGCGGGGCAAACGCGTCTTTCGCATGGCACCCCTCCACCACCACTTCGAACTCCTGGGCTGGAGCGAGACCCAGGTCGTCGTTCGGTTCTGGATCATCGCACTGGTCTTCGCCCTCGCCGGCCTGGCCACATTGAAGTTGAGATGAGCTGATGTCGGGAACCCCCTCTCACGTTGTGGTCATCGGCCTTGGGGTCTCGGGCCTGGGCGCAGCCCGCCTGGCGGCAGCCGACGGAGTTCAGGTGCTCATCACCGACCAACGTCCTGCGCAGGACGTCCAGGAGACCGTCAACACCTTGCCGCCGGGGACACTGATCGAACTCGGCGGCCATCCTCTGATAGTTCTCGACAACGCCGACCTGATCATCCTCTCCCCGGGCGTGCCATCTGACCTGCCCCTGGTCCTCGAGGCACGCCGCCGAGGTCTTCCGATCCTCTCTGAGATTGAATTCGCCTGGCGCCATCGATCCCGGGCCCCACTGGTCGCCGTTACCGGTTCGAACGGCAAGAGCACCGTCACAACCCTGGTAGCTCAGATGATGCAGACGGCGGGGATGGCAACGGTCGCCGGTGGCAACCTCGGCCCCCCGGCCTCGGAGCTGATCCTGGACGGCCAGTGGCAATCATGGGTCCTCGAGGTTTCCAGCTTCCAATCCGAGACCCTGGTCGATCTCAGACCCCGAGTGGGCGTCTTCCTCAACCTCAGCCAGGACCACCTTGAGCGCCACCCTGACATGGCACGGTACGCCGAGGCCAAGGGACGCCTCTTCGCCCACCAAAAACCCTCCGACACCGCAATCCTCAATGCCGACGATGAGCTGGTCGCCGCCACCGTCACGGCAGCCCGAAAGAGGTTCTTCTCGATCTCCGCCGAGGCCGACGCCACCCTGGTCGACGACCGCTTGCACATCGGAGGAGAACCCCTGATCGAGAGCAAGGAACTCCAGCTCTCCGGTCGCCACAACATCGCCAATGCACTGGCTGCCGCCCTGGCCGCCCAGGAAATGGGGTGCTCTCTCACGGCGATCAGGGAGACCTTGAGGACCTTTACCGGCCTCCCCCATCGGCACAGGGTCGTCCACGAAGGCGACAATATCCGGTGGATCGACGACTCCAAGGCCACCAATGTCGGCGCCGCGATCGCGGCCCTCAGCGGGTACCCCCCCCGGTCGGTCCATCTGATTCTCGGAGGCCTGGGCAAGGGCCAGGACTTCTCGCCTCTGGCCGAGTCCATCGAAAAGACAGCGACTGCGGTCTACCTGATCGGCCAGGACGCTTCGGCCATCGCCAAGGCCCTCGAGGACGTCACCCCCCCGGTCGAAAACTGCCAGACCCTCGAACGGGCTGTTGAGCGTGCACGGAAGCAATCCGTCCCGGGACAGTGGGTGCTGCTCGCGCCGGCCTGCGCGTCCTTTGACCAGTTCCCCAATTATGCCGAACGCGGAAAGGCCTTCGAGAGGCTCGCATCGGAAGAAGCGTCATCATGCCGATAACTCAGCACTTCGACCGCCTGCTCTTCGGGGCCACAATCGTCTTGACAGCGGTCGGGCTGGCGGTGATGGGTTCGGCCTCGTGGGTTTTGGCCACCGAGCGCTACGACCGGCCCGCCTCCTACTTCGTCACCTGGCAGGGCGCGACCGCGGCGGTCGGGCTGTTGCTGATGCTGATCGTCATGCACCTCAAGACCGAGGTCGTCCTTCGACCCAAGGTCACCGGCACCTTCCTGGCTTTGAGTTGGCTTCTCCTTCTCGGAGCCTACCTCCAGCCTCCGATCAACGCC
Source organism: Holophagae bacterium (assembly GCA_030609785.1). Classification (GTDB taxonomy): domain Bacteria; phylum Acidobacteriota; class Thermoanaerobaculia; order Thermoanaerobaculales; family Sulfomarinibacteraceae; genus DAOWGJ01. The sequence continues at coordinate 7,538 of JAUWTC010000033.1, read as the reverse complement.
ACACACCGCTGGATCAGCCTTGGCGGCATCTCAGTCCAACCCTCGGTCGTCGCCCGACTGGCCTTGATCCTCCTGACCGCCGTCCTGTTGGCCAGAGCCCGCGAAAACGAGTGGGATTGGAAGAGTCTCGGTGTCCTGGTTGCCACCTCGTCGGTCACAGCAACCCTGGTCCTGGCCGAACCGGATCTGGGGTCTGCGGCGCTGATCGTCGCGACGATCGGTGCCATGACCTTTGTGGCGGGCATGCCCCTCCGCCTGCTGGCCGTACCCGGCATTTCGGTCATACTCGCTGCCGTCGCCGCCGTCCTGACATCACCTTATCGACTGGCCCGCGTCAAGGCCTTCATCGGCGCCGGCGCCTCGGCGGCCGGCTACCAGAGCAGGCAGAGCATGGTCGCCATCGGCAGTGGCGGTCTCACAGGCCGGGGCTACGGCGCCGGCCTTCAGAAGCTCTTCTTCCTCCCCGAGCCTCACACCGATTTCGTCTTCGCGAGCACCGCCGAGGAACTGGGCATGGTCGGCATCATCGGCTTGGTCGCGCTCGCCGGGGTCATCACATGGCGCGGCCTCCAGATCTCCTGGCGTCAACCGGCGTCTGCCCGTGCCCTCCTGGCGTTCGGCTTGACCATAACCTTTGCCACACAGGCCCTTCTTCACATGGTCGTGTGCCTTCGCCTCCTGCCGCCGAAAGGCATCCCCTTCCCCCTGGTCAGCTACGGCAAGACCGATCTGCTGGTGACGATGATTTCCATGGGCCTGCTGCTCAACCTCTCCCGGGAGTTGAGATCGTGAGCCGCCGCGTATTGATCGCGGGCGGTGGTACTGGGGGCCATATCTTCCCCGGCCTGGCCGTTGCTGACGCCCTGAAGGCTCGAGACGTCGATGTGCATTGGCTGGGCGCCCGGCGGGGCCTGGAGTCACGCCTGGTCGCCGAACGAAACCTGCCCTTGAGCCTCCTGGATATTGAGGGCATCCACGCACGATCTTTCACCGCCGGCCTTCGTGCTCTGGCCCACCTGCCGAAGGCGATTTCCGACGGCTTCCGGCTGGTCCTCGAAACACAACCGATGGCGGTGTTGGGGGTCGGCGGCTACGCCTCGGCCTCCGGAATCATGGCCGCCGGTCTGCTCGGAATACCCTGGATCCTCCAGGAGCAGAACTCCGTCCCCGGCTGGACCAACCGGACTCTGGCACCGTGGGCCGACCTGGTGTGCTGCGGCTTTGCCGATGGAGTCAGCCACTTCCCCTCCATGCCGGCGGTGTGGACCGGAAACCCGGTACGATCAGGCTTCTTCGACGTAGCTCCGTCCAGGCCGGCCGGCACGCCCCGTCTCCTCATCCTCGGCGGTAGTCAGGGATCACTGTTTCTCAACCGGACGTTACCCCGGGCATTGGCCGTGCTCAGAGATCAGGGTCACGAGGTCTCGATCCGCCATCAATCGGGATCTCGGTGGCTCGAAGTGGTCCGGACCTCCTACTCCGACCTTGGGCTCGAGGCGAAGGTTGACACCTTCCTCGCCCAGCCGTGGGAGGCCCTGGAGTGGGCGGACCTCGTTGTCGCCCGATCGGGCGCCCTGACCGTTTCCGAACTGGCCGCCGCCGGCCGTGCCTCCATTCTCATCCCCTTTGCCGCCGCTGCCGGCAATCACCAGGAGTTCAACGCCAGGTCCCTGGAGCGGGCTGGGGGCGCCGATGTCCTGCTGGAGCGCGAGGCGGAATTCGAGCGCGTCGCTCAGGTCCTGAAGAGACTTCTGGACGATCCCGACCGCTTGGCCGACATGGGACGAGCCGCCCGATCGGTTGCCCTGCCTGGAGCCGCCGAGAAAATCGCCGACCACCTGCTCAGCATCGGAGGCGCCCTATGAGACCACTCTGGGGCACCGTTCGCCACGTCCACTTCGTCGGCATCGGTGGTGTCGGCATGTGCGCGTTGGCCGAGGTCCTGTTGGACGACGGCCTCGTCGTCAGTGGGTGCGACAGTTCCGAGAGCGACCGGACCCGGCGTCTGATGACCCGAGGCGCCACAGTCACCATAGGACACCATCCCTCTCACGTCGAGGGCGTCGATGCCGTCGTCGTCAGTGCCGCCGTCACCCCCGACCACCCGGAACTTGAGGCGGCACACGCGCACGGCATCCCTGTCATCAGACGGGCAACCCTTGTCGCCGAGGTTATTCGGGGGCAAAAGTCCGTCGCCGTGGCGGGCACCCACGGGAAGACAACGACGAGCGCTCTCTTGAGCCACATCCTCGAAAAGACAGGCATCCGGCCCACCGCTGTAGTCGGGGGGCTGGTTCGAGGGATCGACGGCTATGGCAGACGAGGCGACAGCGATGTCGCAGTGTGTGAGGCCGATGAGTTCGACCGGGCCTTCCTGGAACTCAATCCCCTGATTGCCGTCATCACCAACGTCGAAGAGGATCACCTCGACTGCTACGAGTCCAAAAATGCACTGCACTCCGCCTTTGCCGCTTTTGCCTCGCGGCCACCGTTTCACGGCACTGTCCTCATCTGCGGCGACGACCCCGGCGCGGCCTCGCTGTCAGGAGTCACCCGCGCCCCGGTCGTCACTTACGGTCTTAATCCGGGCAACGACCTTCGCGCCACAGAAATCGAGTTTGACGGATTGACGTCTTCCTTCAACGTCGTCAAGGCCGGACAAATCCTGGGCGTCGTCCAGCTGAGCCTGGCTGGAAACCACAACGTCTGTAACGCCCTGGCCGCCATTGGGGCCGCCATGGAGTTGGGCCTGGATTTCGAAATCCTCGCTCAAGGCTGCGCCGACTTCGGCGGTGTGGGGCGTCGTTTCGAGTGGATCGGTGAGCGTCACGGTGTCACTGTCATCGACGACTACGCCCACCATCCAACCGAGATCACGGCCGTCCTCGGCGCCGCGCGCAAGGCCTTTCCCGGCCGACGGATCGTGGCCGTATTCCAGCCCCATCTCTTCAGCCGGACACGTGATTTCGCCGAGGACTTCGGACGCGCTCTGTCCGCCGCATCTCTCGGGATCGTACTCCCGATCTTTCCCGCGCGGGAGGCCCCGATTCCCGGAGTGACCCACCAGCTGGTCCTTCAATCGATCGACAGCCTCGAAACTCAGGCTATCGACGGCGAAGACCTCGACCACGTTGGGACCATCCTGGACGGGGTTTTGCAGGACGGAGACGTCTTGATCACCATGGGCGCCGGAGACGTCGATCGGGTGGCAACAGACTGGATGGGGGCTGCTTTATGAGTGCTCCCGCTGCCTTCCTCCCGACCAGCCTTCGCCCAACCCCTCAGGCGCCCCGCCCGCGGACGCGGCGCCCGATCAGATGGTGGCTTCAGGCCGGCACCTTCACTGCGGTCTTCATTGGGGCAGGAATACTGCTGGCCGGCTGGCGGCTCAAAGCCATCGAGGTCACCGCGTGCCCGGGCCTCCCACCATCGACCGTCGTCAACCTGGAAAATCTCACCGGTCGCTGGGTACCCTCCTTGGATCTTGAAGAAATCAGGAAGGACGTCGAGCGCTGGCCGGGCGTCACCGGTGTCGGCGTTGAACTCAAACTCCCCGGAACGCTTCGCATTCAAGCCCTTCCCGACGAGATCTGCGCATCGGTTCCAATGGGCCGGGCATGGCGGGGCGTCACCTGTAATGGAGGATTGAGCCGCCGCCTCTCCGAACCTCGGTTTCCCGTCCTCGAGAGCTTCGACCTCGGCGAGGCCGAACTTCGATCCGCGCTGTCCACCGGCACGCGCCTGTGCGACGGTACGACCGGACGCCTCGTGTCCATTCGGAAGATCACCCCGTCGGACTACCAGGTGACCATCGAAGACCGCGTCCACCCGGAAACACCCTCCGTCGTCAGAGTATTGCCCCAGGGGAGCCCATCGGAACAGTGGTGGCATCGAGCCGCCCTCAACGGTCAGGCTCCCGCCTGGGCCGACCTTCGCTTCGGCCACCGCGTTGTCATCAGGAGGACGGGATGAGTGACGATCGTCCCCTGGTCGGCATCGACGTCGGCTCCTCGACGGTCAAGGTGGTCGTCGCGGTGCCCGAGCCGCATCGGTTGGTGGTCAAGGGCTGCGGCGAAGCCCGCCACGACGGCGCCCGCAAGGGCATCATCGCCAAACTCGAAGACGTGACCGCCGCCGTTCGGATCGCCGCCGAAGAAGCCGAAGCGATGGCCTCGATCCCGGTAACTCATGCGGTGGTAGCCCTCGGTGGCGCACCGGTCGTGGGAAAACCCTCCCGCGCCTCCACTCCGATCACCGGGCGTGACCACACGGTTTGTGCCGGCGATGTCAACTTGGCGCTGTCCCGGTGTGCCGACGTCATGATTCCGGAAGACTATCAAGTCCTGGACATCATCGAGTGCGGATACGCCCTTGACGGACAGCCAGGCATCGAGAATCCAGAAGGCATGGCCGGCCGCACCCTTGAAGCCTCGGCCTATGTGCTCTTCACACCCAGGGCCCACGTCGACTCACTGGAGCAGACCGTCAACCAGGCCTCCATCGCCGTGACCAGTCTCCAGTACGAACCTCTGGCAGCCGCCGAGGCAGTCCTGTCCCCCGACGAGAAGGAACTGGGCTGCATGCTGATCGATATCGGGCACGCCACCAGCGAGTGGGTCGTGTGGAGCGAGGGGATCGTACTTGCCAGCGGGACCTACCCCATCGGTGGTCGGCATTTCGTCGCCGACATCGCCACCGTGATGAAGACCAACACCGCCGGCGCCGAGCTGATCAAGCGGTCCGTCGGCGTCTCATTGGACCGGCATGACCTCGATCTGCTCGGAATCGAAGTCCCGACCCTGGGCGGTCTCGGCAATCAAATTGCCGACGGCCGGCTGGCGGCCCACATCCTGTACGAGAGGGCCCACGAACTCTTCGTTGGTATCGCCAAGAACCTCTCCGAACTGGAAATGGATCGGACCCCACGGGCCGGCGTCATTCTCACTGGCGGCGGCGCGCGCCTTGAGGGCATGGATGGGGTCGCCGAGGCCATCTTCGCTCACCACGCGAGGATCGGACGGCCGCGGAACCTCGCAGGCGAGGTGGAACCGGTCGCCGGACCGGAGTGGGCCGTCGCATGCGGCCTGATCCGACTGGCTCACCAGAGAAAGCAAGGACCACTGACACGGAAACAGCTCGAGGGCGGAATTATTAACCGATTGAGGAGCGCCCTCGGAGAAATTTTTGAATTTGGAGGTGGAAATGATTTACATTGATGACACTATGACGGAACCACGAGAAATTAGTGAGGGCAATCCAATCAACGACGACACCGAGGCTCCGCACATCCTGCTGGATGAACGGCCGGAACCGGCTCGGATCAAGGTCTTCGGAGTCGGCGGAGGCGGCTGCAATTCGGTCAATCGGATGATCGACGTCGGGCTCAACGGCATCGAATTCATCGCGGCCAACACCGATTCTCAGGCCCTGGAACACAGCCAGGCGGGCATCAAACTCCAACTGGGGCTCGAAGCCACCCGTGGCCTCGGGGCCGGCGCCAATCCTGAGGTCGGCCGTCAGGCGGCGATAGAGGCCGATCGCAAGATATTCGATCTGCTCGACGGGTCGGACATGGTCTTCATCACCGCAGGCATGGGCGGCGGCACCGGAACCGGCGCGGCGCCTATCATCGCGCAGATGGCCCAAGAGGTCGGCGCCCTGACCGTCGCAGTCGTCACCAAACCCTTCGGATTCGAGGGCAAAAGGCGCTCGCAACAGGCAGAGCAGGGTATCGCCGAACTGGCCAAGCACGTCGACACCCTGATCACCATTCCCAATGACCGCCTGCTCAAATTCGTCGAGCGCAACACCGCCTTTACCGAGGCGATGGCAATCGCCGACGACGTGCTTCGCCAGGCGGTTCAGGGCATCGCCGATATCATCACCGTCCCCGGCCTGATCAACCGGGACTTCGCCGACGTGCGAACCGTGATGAAGGACATGGGCCACGCCATCATGGGCATCGGCACCTCAACCGGCGAGCACCGGGCAGTCGAAGCGGCTCAGCAGGCGATAGCCTCTCCGCTACTCGAGGAAACGTCGATCGAAGGCGCACGAGGCCTATTGATCAACATCACCGGCGGCACCGACGTCACCCTGAGTGAGATCAACGACGCTTCGGACATCATCACACAGGGCATCGATCCAGACGCCCAGGTGCTCTTCGGCGCCGTGATTGACGAGAGCCTTGAAGACTCCCTCCAGGTCACCGTGATCGCCACCGGTTTCCACCAGGCCCAGGAGGGCGCCCAGATTCCGGTCGGCGTGCCCCTTTCCGCCACCTCGCCCAGCATTTCGACGCCGGTCCAAGAAGAAAAACCAGCCCGGCGCTCGGTGTTCATCCCCCAGGGCCCGGGAAGAGAATTCGGTATTAACATCGGCGACGATATCGAGATCCCGGCGATCCTGCGCAAACAGATGGACTGATGGCCGTCAGGGCCGAGAGCCGGCGACTGACCCCCCTCACCCCCGCCACACCACCTCCAGGCGGGGAGGGAGGGAAGTCGTCGGCTGTCAGCTACCGGCTGTCGGTTTCGATGGTTGCAAGGCGCCATGGAACTGCCAAGAATACGCACGAAGGCGAACCCGGAAAGATGTGGGAAAACCTGCTCAACTTCGGGTTTTCCTCCACGAAAACGCTCAACGTCCAACGTTGGACGTTCAATTCAATCAGAGAACTAACCCTGCACTTCGACGTGTACAAACCCAATGACCCAGCCTCGTGAGATGACGATCGAGTGGCGGGGCTTGAGTCTGGCCGCTCTCGCATGGGGATCACAGGACCAGCCCAAGATCCTGGCTCTTCACGGCTGGATGGACAACGCCGCCTCCTTCATTCCGCTGGCCTCCAGCCTCGATGGTTTCCACATCGTCGCCCCGGACTTCGTCGGCCACGGACTCTCCGATCACCGCCCTCATTCCTGCGGCGCCCATTTCATCGACTGGGTTGCGGATGTCCTGGGAATGGCGGAGGTGCTCGGATGGAGGGAATTCTCCATTCTCGGTCACTCGATGGGTGCGGCCATCGGCGCCCAGACTGCTGCTGTCTCACCTGAGACCATTCAGCGACTGGTCCTGCTCGACGGGTTCGGTCCTCTCTCCGACCCTGCCGAGGAGGCCCCGGCCCGATTGGCCAAGGCGTTGGACGCCGAGCGCCGTCAGGGCCTTGCCGAGGATCCACCCTGCCGGACCCTCGAAGCGGCCATCAAGGCACGCTTGCGATCCGGGTCCGATCTCACGCCGGAGGGCGCTCGACTCCTCGTTGAACGCGGCACCGAACCGTGTGCCGACGGCGTACGCTTCCGCCATGACCCCCGCCTCAGGCTCCCCTCTCGAACCCGCCTTACCGAGGAACAAGTTCTGGCCTTCCTCAGGGGCGTCTCCTGCCCGGTACTCGCCATCCGCCCCCGGGGAGGGTGGCCCGTGCCTGAAGACATCATCAACCGTCGACTCGGCGCATTCAGCGATCTCAGCCGCATTGAGGTTGACGGTGGCCATCATGTCCACCTGACACATCCGGAACGAGTGGCGGATGCGGT
>JAUWTC010000235.1 GCA_030609785.1 Holophagae bacterium | reverse complement strand
GCTGAACAGGTTGAGGACCCTGCCACGGCCAAGGGACTGGTCCGGAGAGAGATCGTCCGTACCCACACTCCGGGCACGGTATCCGACACCGAACTCCTCAAGGGCAACGAACACTGTTTTCTGGCGGCGATCGGCGGCGATGGTCCTCACGCTACTGTTGCCTGGATTGAAGTCAGTACCGGATTGTTCGAAGGGATGGACTGCGGCGACGGCCATACTCTGGCAGAGCAGTTGGCTCGCCTCCGGCCCAGGGAGGTCCTTGTTTCGGAGGACAACGACACGTGGCTCGAGGCTTGGCCCTCCGAACTGCCGCCCCCGACCGCAACGCCACTGTCTCCCGAGGAATTTTCACCGGCGGCCGGAGAGCAGCGACTCCGCCGGGTTTTGGGTGTCGCATCCCTTCGGGGCTTCGGCCTGAGTTCAGGGGAACGCCTTGTGGGCATGGCCGGCGCATTGTTGGGCTACGTCGAGGCAACCCACCGGGGGGCCCTCCAACACCTGCGGTCTTTTTCGCGGAGGCAGCCGGAAGATGCACTGGTCATCGACCGGGCCTCCCTGCGCAATCTCGAGGTCGAGCACGCTTTCGACGGGACCCGCCGCGGTTCCCTGTTGGCGACGTTGGACCACACCAAGACCCGCATGGGCGCCCGGTTGCTGCGCGACTACCTGGTTCGACCCAGCATCGACCTCGAAGAGATCGAAGAACGTCATCGAGCCGTTGCCGAGTTGGTCGAAGATCCCAGAACGACAAATGACCTGCGCGCTTGCCTCGCCGAGATCCCCGACCTCGAGCGCCTGGCCGCGCGGATCGGACTGGCCCAGGCCCTGCCAAGAGAGCTGGCCGCCCTCCGAGCGGGCGCTGACCTCCTGCCCACACTCCTCGAGGCCGTTCGTCATGCCGCCGCCCCTCTTCTGCACACCCTGATCGAAACCCTCGACCCCCTGATCGACATCGCCGCAATGCTCCACCAGCGGTTGGCAGTCGAACCGGCACACCTCGTGGGCCAGGGCGCCATCGCCGCCGGATGGGACGCCGATCTGGATGAGCACAGAACCCTGGCTCACGGAGGCCGGGAACTGCTGGCCGGTATCGAAAGCCGCGAACGCGAACGGACCGGAATCGGCTCCTTGAAGGTCAAGTACAACAAGGTCTTCGGTTATTACATCGAGGTGTCCAAGTCCAATTTGGACAGGGTTCCCGACGACTACGAACGGCGCCAGACCTTGACCAACGCCGAGCGCTACATCACCCCCGAACTCAAGGAGCTCGAAAGCCGTATCCTCTCCGCCGAAGACAAGGCGATCGCCCGGGAACGGGAACTCTACGACCGTCTGATCGCCGAACTCGCCGATCATGCGCAACGCGTCGCCGAAACCGCCTCGCGGGTCGCAGCCCTGGACGTCTTGGCCGCCTTCGGCGACCGCGCCCGCAAACAGGACTATTGCCGGCCGGTCGTCGATAATGGTACGAGCCTGGTGATCCGGGACGGTCGCCATCCGGTTCTCGAGGTTCTGCAGCGCGACCCGCCTTTCATTCCCAACGACTGCGAACTCAATGCCGAGGACCGCCGGATCGTCCTTCTGACCGGACCCAACATGGGCGGAAAATCCACCTACCTCCGTCAGGTGGCACTGATCACGCTGATGGCTCACACGGGTTCGTTCGTCCCGGCGGCTTCGGCCCAGATCGGACTGACCGATAGGATTTTCACTCGGGTTGGAGCTTCGGACATGCTGGCCAAGGGTGAAAGCACCTTCATGGTCGAGATGACGGAAACGGCCAACATTCTCCACCACGCCACCCCCCGGTCGCTGGTCATCCTGGACGAGGTCGGGCGAGGGACGGCGACCTATGACGGTTTGTCCCTGGCTTGGGCCATCGTCGAGTATTTTCACGACCACGACGACCGGGCGGCCAAGGTCCTGTTCGCCACCCACTACCACGAGCTGACCGACCTGGCCAGGCGACTGCCACGGCTGATCAACCAATCGATGGGGGTCAAGGAGTGGAAGGGCACGATATTGTTCCTCCACCGGGTAGGCGACGGCCCATCCGACCGAAGCTACGGCATCCACGTCGCCGAATTGGCCGGCGTACCCGACGAGGTCTGCCGTCGGGCCGAAGAAATCCTGTTGGATCTGGAGGCACACCGGGCCGCTCCGGCCGACCCCATCGCCCAGCGTCCCGCCCCCGATGCGAGCGACAGAATTCTCCAGATGGACCTTTTCCGGCAACCTTTGGACGAGATTCTCGACGAGATCGGCAACCTCGAATTGGACACCATGACCCCCCTCGAAGCGCTCAATTGGCTCAATAACCTGAAAAACAAGGTGTCCGGTGAAGGCTAGCCAGGCGAGCCTCCCGCTGGTCGTCGGTCTTCCCGGCCTCGAGATCACAGCAGCGGAACGAAGAACACTGGACCGGATCAAACCGGCCGGCATCATCCTCTTCGCGCGGAACGTCGAAAGCCCAGACCAGGTCCGAGAGTTGGTGCATTCGGTCCGGGATATGGACCCGCGGCCCTTCGTCTGCATCGATCTCGAGGGCGGCCTGGTCAACCGACTGACCGCCCTTTGGGGTGATCTCCCCTCACCATCCGAAGCGGCCGCGAGCGGCATGAAGGGGATTCAGGCCCTGGGCGACGCCGCCGGTGCGGCCTGCAGGGCACTGGGCATCCACCTCGACTTGGCGCCGGTGATCGACCTGGAGCGGCCGGACGGCCTGATCGCACGCCAGGGCCGAAGCCTGAGCCCCTCAGCAGAACGCTCTGCCACTCTCGCCCGCGCCTTCTCCGAGAAGATGGGCGCCTGGTCCGTCAGCGGCTGCATCAAGCACTTTCCCGGCCTGGGCGTCGTCGAAATCGACACCCACGAGAATCTGCCGACCCTGGACCACCGCATCGAGGATCTGGACGAACACCTCGGCGTCTTTGCCGCCCTGTCATCCGACATCCCCATCGTCATGGTCGGGCACGTGGTGGCGCCGGTACTCGGCGAGAACGAAAAGCCCGCCTCGTTGTCACGGCACATCGTTCAGCTGGCCGTCGACTTGCCCGGAAGACCGGTCGTGCTTTCGGATGATCTGGAAATGGGCGCCCTCGAGGGATTCGGAGATCTTCCCGAGCTGGTTGCGGCAGCACTCCGGGCCCGGAACCACGGCGTCCTGGTCTGCCAGGCGTTCGATCGGCTGGAAGAGATCGCCGACCATCTCCACCACGAGGCCGAAGCGGACTCGACCTTCGCCGACATTCTGGACGAGGGCCGGTCCCGCCTGGGCACGTTGGCCCGGGATCTGTGCCGCCAGGCCGCCGCGGTCCCCGCGCCCGACGACGAAACCGTCGCCCAGCTGTGGGAGAAGGCTCGGAAGGCTGCTGCGGCCACATAAAGGCACGAGAAGGCAGTTGAACCGCAAAGACGCCAAGAACGCTAAGGGAACCCAAAGAGCATAAGAAATAGCCACAGAAAGGGCACGGCACGCCGTGTAGCCATCGGTTCCGTTCGATTGAACACGGGCACGGCACGCCGTGTAATTATCGGTACCGGTCTTTTGAACACTCCGGAATTTTGAATGACGTTACCACGTGATCCAATGTACTGTGGGAACAGAGGAGCCACAATGACCACAAAACGAACATCTCTTTTTCGGTTCTTTCTTAAGACCGTGCTGGTTGTCCTGGGCTTGGCCTTGACAGCAGTGTTGGTCATGAATGGGTGGAGCTGGTGGGAGTTGAAACAAACCCGAAAGAACTTCGAAAAGGCCACTGGATACCAGGAAACAGAGATGACCACCCGGAAGCTCGCCCACGGCCTGATCGCAGTTTCAAAGATCGGCGAGGGTATTGAGTGGACAAAGGACGAAAGAATCGCCGTAAGTACTGCATCTTCCCTGGCCTGCCAGGATTGGACCCCGGAGCAATTGGAAACGGTCCGACTCGTAGTCAAACGCAACAACAATATCGGGGAGGCCGTTTCAGATGCCATTGGAGAGCCACCCCAACCCGCAGAGACGGTCGATCCTGACCACAAGAGCTTTCTGCCGATGCTCTACCTCGCGAGACTGATAACTGCTGAGGCTCGTCTGAGCCTCGCTGACGGCAATCAAGAGCGTTTCCTAAAGGCCCTGGGGACGCTTCGCGCCGTGAACATCGAACTCGACGCAAACCCAGATCTGACAAACACGATATTTTCCGATGCAATTCATCTCCTGACCAACCAGGTCATGCTGGACCATCTGACTCGAGAAGACTCGGGACGGGTTGACACGCCGTTTCTCAAGCAATGCCAGGCCGCCATCCCGGAACCTCAGATCAGTCGGGTCTTGCGGGCGGCCTTGATTGGCGACTACACCAAGACATCCAAGGCCTTGAATGAGGCATGTCAATCAACACCTGATGGCGGAATCATCAAGGTCCTGATCCACCCGATCGTCACCCCGATTCTCTGTCGCCTGATCGAAGCCGCCCGTATCGACGTCACCATGTCCTGCCTCGATCTCATCGATCGACCCTTTGGCCTGCAGCCCGAGGCCTTTGAACAACCCCCACGGCCCTCGCTCTGGAAGATCCACCGTGCTGTTGCCGAAATCGGCCGCCCTAACACGCTGAATACCATCGCCCGAACTCAAGCCATCGCAGCCCAACGCCAATTGCTCGACGCCGCACTGACCATGCGGACGACCCAGTGGCCCGACGGAGCCTTCCCCGAGACGCGGCCCAATCTGCCGGTTCTAACCGAACCGGACCCTTTTAGCGTGCAACTTCGGGACTACCGACTGCTCGACGACGGGCGGCTGCATTTGGACGTCGCTGGTGGTCCCAAACTCCTCAAGGCCCTCAAAAGGCCAGGTCCACAAAATTGGTTGGACCCGGTCGTGCTGGATGCACCTGCAACCGAGTAGATCCACACCAACGCACGAACACACTCCTCAGCCAAAGCGACCGTTGCGGGGCAGGAGCCCCGCGCTCCTCTGATGACACGAAAAACCAGAGGTTTCTCTTCATGCCCTCTTTGCGTCCCCTTCGCGTTCTTTGCGCTCTTCGCGATTCAATTGTGTTCTTGTTCTTTCGGATACGCTTGCAACTCCTAGTACGTCCCCAACTCGCCGATCTCACCCTCGACCGTGTCCAGGATTTCTCGGCTGGCGACGAGGGCCATCATCGCGTTGTGGTCGCGGTAGAGCGGCCTGTCGATCTCCAGGAAATCCACGTGTTTTC
>JAUWTC010000018.1 GCA_030609785.1 Holophagae bacterium | reverse complement strand
CGTCGGGGCGTAGCTCAGTCTGGTAGAGCGCACGGTTCGGGACCGTGAGGCCGGAGGTTCAAGTCCTCTCGCCCCGACCATTTGCAATGTGTGGCCATGTGGCTTTTGGTATTCCCTGCAAAGGGGGCGCTTTGAAGCCACATGGCCACACATTGCATTGGGAAAATGGAGTCGCGCATCACCACAGTATCCCGCACAAGTTGAACGAGAAAGATCTTTTCTTGAATGGTGGCCTCGAAGCCAGTTTGTGAGGGTTCTATGATCGACGGCCTCTTCTCCTACTCTGGGTCCGACCAGACGAACCAGGTTTCCTCATTGCTTCGAAAATACCTTGCTGAGGGCAAGGGGCTCGAATCCTTAGCCCGGGTCGCCCTTCAGGTGCGTTTGGCAGCTCTGCACTACGAGAGGGAGAACCCAGATCAGCTGGAAAACCTCTTTCTTTCGTACTTGGCTGTCAAAGATCGAAGAGGCTGCTTTGTTGTTCTCGAGGAAATGACAAGCCCTCAAACATCGCAATTGGTGGGGAGGTGGCACGGGGGGCCTCTGAGTTGTCGGTAATACTTCAGCCACATCCCCAGCAATTGCGCCGACGATGAGGCTTGGAACTCACTCCGCCCCCCTTGATTTATGCCTTATGTTGGCCTACTGTCATCACAGGAGGTCTTTTTCGTGAATTATCTTACCTCGCGGCAGCGTGACGTTTTGGACTTCGTCGAGGGCCGAATTGTTGCTCATGGAGTGGCGCCGACTCTTCAAGAGATCTCCACCCACTTCGGATTTTCCAGTACTGCCTCGGCACAAAAACACGTCAACTTACTGGTAAAAAAGGGGTTTCTGGATCGAGACAAGCACCAAAAGCGCGGCCTGACCGTCGTTGGAGAATCGTCTTCGCCCCCTTTGATCACTGTGCCGGTGGTCGGCACCGTTGCCGCTGGGTCTCCGATCGAAAACTTCGGAGAAACCGAGGAAACCACCGTTCCACCGGACATGGTGGGACAGGGGGATCACTTTGTGCTTCAAGTCCGGGGCCTTTCGATGATCGACGACGGTATCCACGACGGGGATAACATCGTCGTCAAACGTGTGTCCGAGGCGAGGCCGGGAGACACGGTGGTGGCACTGGTCGACGGTGAAGCGACCTTGAAACGTTTCTTTCCAGAGCCGGATGGCAGGGTTCGGCTTCAAGGCGCCAACCCAACCATACCGCCGATCGTGATGCCGGCGTCGAGCGTTGAGATCCAGGGAATTCTGGTCGGGCTCTTGAGGAAGTATTAGGAAGTGGCCGGAAACCCGACACCTTGACGGGCAGCGGGTTCCGCGATAGCGTTCCATTATGAGTGATTTGGAAGCCCTCACCATCATCCTGACGTCGGTAGGTACCGAGCAACAGGCGGTTGAAATCTCCGAAGAGTTGATCGACCGGCGCCTGGCCACTTGTGTCAACATCATTCCGTGCCTCCGCTCGATTTACCGGTGGAAGGGCAAGGTTTGTGAAGACACCGAATATCTCTTGCTGGTCAAAACACCTCAGCGGAACTTTGACGGGGTCTCCGAGGCCATTCGGGCCTTCCATTCCTACGAACTGCCGGAGATTCTGGCGATTCCTGTTGAGAAGGCCGAGGAGGCCTTTCACCGGTGGGTGCTGGAGATGGTCGAACCCGTCGATGATGTGAGCCCGGACTCCTGAGAAACTCAGGATGGAATATGTGGGCGACCCTAAGCCTCGAGAGTCGATTCGAGAGCATTGAAATTGCCGAACGGGCCTTGGTCGATCTCTTTGGCGAGGCTGGCATTGGGGGCGACGAAGAATACTGGATCTTGACAGCACTTCGTGAAGCGATCGCCAATGCCATTCGCCACGGTCATTATGGGCGGCCTGAAGAGTCTGTGCGAGTGGACTACCGCGTAGAGGCCGATCGTGTGTCCATTACAGTTGTCGACCAGGGCGATGGGTTCGACTCGGCAGTGATTCCGGACCCCAGAGACGCCGAGAACCTCCTCAAGCCATGTGGGCGGGGGATTTTCTATATGAGGCGGTTCATGGACGAGGTAACCTTCCGCCGCGGGCCGGGTGGAGGTACCATGGTCTGCATGAACCGCAAACTGACACCGAGACCAATCAAGGAGTAAAGACCATGAAACAAAAGATTCGTGACGCCGGCGACGTGCGTATCATTTCTCTTTCCGGAAAAATCACCATCGGGGCCGGTGACGTGATGTTGCGGGAGTTGATCAACGAAAGCCTGGAAGCCGGCAGCACCAAGGTCCTGTTGGATCTTGGCGGTATCACAGCGATCGACTCCTCCGGAATCGGAGAAATGGTGGCGTCCTATACCTCGGCAAAGAACCGTGGGGCACAGTTGAAGCTGGTCAACCTTTCCAAGAAGATCAACGACATCCTGCAGGTCACGCAGTTGATCACGGTCTTCGATGTCTTTGACAACGAGGCTGAGGCAGTCGAGAGCTTCGGCTGAGGACAGTATTTTTCAACCTAGAGGCTCGGCCGGGCCTCGAGCCCATGGTCGTGGCAAAACGCTCGGATTTTCCGCTCCATGGTCTTGAGGGTGGCGATGTAGGCATCTTCATCTTCGCCGTAGGGGTCGCGGATCGACCACGCGATTCTCTCGGCCGTCAGTCGGCATGGCAGGGCGGTCAAGCCGGGTTCGCCCATCAGGCTGATCACGACATCGACAGAGTCCAGATCAATCGCCCCCAAGCTTTTGGATGACAACTCCGTCACCGGGTACCCGTGCGAGCGCAGTGTCTCCAAAGAGAGAGCGGCTACCTGCCCCGTAGGGTGGAGTCCTGCCGAAACGACATCGACCGACGTTCCACCTATTGTTTTCAGGATCGACTCGGCCATCGGCGAGCGGCAGGTGTTGGCGTAGCAGACGAACAGGACGTTGAGTGGGTTCATGGGGTGCATTATATGCATGCCCAATTGACCGACGTGGCGGTCAAGTGTAGCCTTGGCGTTGGATTGACTGGAGTTCTGTGGTGGTTCTGACCGGTTACAACACCGACATTAATTTCGATGGCACGACGTACCACGTCCAAACGGAGGACAAGGGACGGTCGAACCCGAATATCGAGTCGTTGGTGTATGCCAGGGGCGAGATTCTCTACTCGAAGAAAACGGCATACGACGACCTGGTCCTCCAAGATGCAAATGACAAAGAGATCGCTGCTCTGATGGAGCGCCAACACCGAACCCTGGTGGAGGCCATCCGCAGAGGAAAACTCGGCCACCTCACCGGGGAGCCGCCGCAAGAGAGGCTGGGGGCCGACGACGCCCCGGCACCGGCCGCAGCAGAACCGTCGTTGGACGAGGTCATCCTGGACTACCTCAAGGCCCAACGAGGCAGGGCGCACCTGATCCTCAGTTCGTCAGGAGAGAAGGACTTCGTCTACGGGTCCGAGACCGAAATCCGGATCGTCGCCGTGGATTCCCAGGACAACGCACCGCAAGCCGGAGTCAAGGTCAGCGTCCTGTTCAAGTCGACCGCCGAACCTCGGCGACTCCAGATGGCGGAAGGGGAAACCGACGCCAACGGGGTTTTCCTGGCTCTGGCGGCCCTACCAGAGTTCAATGGTGGAACCTCTGCGGTCGTCGTTACCGCTGAGTGTGACCTCGGACAGTCGGAGATCAAGCATTTAGTTCACCGGTAGAATTGAGGTCGACCCTGAAGGATTCTGAAGGGCCGTGGCCCGGAGGTTGACCTCGAACTTAGCGGGACAGAGGCCACAGCCCTTCAGAATCCTTGTCAGTCACAGCGTTCTCCTGTACAGTGTCGCCGGTTGTGGGCCGTTAGCTCAATTGGCAGAGCAAGTGACTCTTAATCACTAGGTTGGAGGTTCGATTCCTCCACGGCTCACCATGATCCCCATCGTTGCGAAAGTGGCGGAATTGGTAGACGCGCGAGATTTAGGATCTCGTGGGGTACCCCCGTGGGGGTTCGAGTCCCCCCTTTCGCACCATTTCGGAGAATACATGCCGCACCAAATCACCAAACACCCCGATCACACAGTTGAAATCACCGCAGACCTGGATAAAGCAGCCGTCGATCAAGAGCGTGAGGTCATCGCCCGGAGAATGAGATCCCAGGCTCGCGTGCCCGGGTTTCGCCCGGGCAAGGCGCCGTTGTCGACCGTTCGAGCCAGGTATGGCGAAGAGATTCGCGAGGAGTTGACTGAGCACCTCGCCGGCTTGTTGTGGCGGCAGGTCCTCGACGACGAGGATGAGCTTCAACCGTTGATCCAACCATCCTTCGAGGATATGGGTTTCGGTGATGACGGGGGCTTTTCCTTCAAGGCCCGGTTGGAGGTTCGGCCCAGGTTCGATCTTCCTACCCTAGATGGAATCGAGTTGCCTGAGCACTCGATTGAGGTCACAGAGGCGGAGATCCAATCCGAATTGGAGGGGGTGTCCGAAGAAAACGTCTCTTGGGCGCCTGCGGCCGAGGCTGCTCAGGTGGTCGATGGCGTGATGGTCGAGGTCGACTTGACGGCGGAGGTCGAGGGCTCGGATCAAGAGCCGACGACCGAGGAGAACGCCCGCATCATCGTGGGGGCCGACGGCATGCCTCCTGAAATCAGCGAGGCGCTCCAGGGCGCCCGAATCGGTGACCAACGTGTAGCGGTCAGAGCAATGAATGAGGATCAAGTCGAAGGGGACAACGCCGAGGAGCCCGCCCGATCGACCACCTACACGATCACGGTCAAGGCCATCAAGGACAAGAGCCTTCCTGAGATCGACGATGACCTGGCTCAAGGGTTGGGCTTTGACGACCTGAATCAGCTGAAAGAGAGAATTATCGAGGTTCTCGGGGACCGAAAGGCGTCCGACCGGAGAGACCGGTGGCGGCGCCACATTCTGGATCATCTGGAGGAGGGTGTGGAGCTCGAGACGCTTCCCCCAACACTGGTCAAAGACGCCGTGGCCGGCGATATCCAGCGATTCGTCTATCACCTGGCGATGCAAGGAAAGGCGCCGGACGATCAAATGGACTACCAGGCCCTTCGGGCGCGCTTCGAGCCGCAGGCTCGAATCCGCGTGGTGGACACCTTGGTTCTCGAGCAACTCGGCGATGTCTGGGACGTTGAGGTTCCCGAGAATGATGTGGACGCCTACATTGCCGGCGAGGCACAGCAAAAAGGAATTCCCCCCGCCGAACACAAAGCCAACCTGGTCAAGGAAGATCGATTGGACAGCCTGCGTCACGCCGCCCGCATGGCGGCGATTGTCAGTGAGCTACTGCGCCGAGCGGGCGCTGAGGAGGAGTGATGAGTTTCACGATCCCCTACGTCGTAGAGCAGACCAGTCGCGGTGAACGTTCATACGATATTTTTTCGCGTCTTCTCAAAGACAACGTCATCTTTTTGGGGTCGTCGATCGATGATCAGGTCGCATCAGTCATCATCGCCCAGTTGCTCTTTTTGGAGGCGGAAAATCCTGAAAAGGACATCAACATCTACATCAACTCCCCAGGGGGTTCGATCACCGCCGGCTTGGCGATTTACGACACGATGCAATACGTCAAACCCCAGGTTGTGACGATCGCCATGGGCCAGGCTGCGTCGATGGCGGCTCTTTTGCTGGCAGGCGGGGCCAAGGGGAAACGGTTCGCGCTGCCCCACAGCCGGGTTCTCCTCCATCAGCCTCTGATGTCCGGCCTCCAGGGCCAGGCGACCGACATCGACATCCACGCCAAGGACCTGATGCGATTGCGCGCCAGGCTGAACGAGATTCTGGCCAGCCACACCGGTCAACGGGTCGAAAAGATCCACGAAGACACGGAGAGGGATTTCTTCTTGGAAGCGGATGCAGCCCTGGAGTACGGTGTGATCGATGAGATCATCACTTCCAGGGAATCTGGACCGAATGTGGTATAGAATGAACCACGGAGGCTCCCATGTCCCAGCGTGAAGGAGACGTCCTGCGGTGCAGCTTCTGCGGCAAGAGCCAGCACGAAGTCAAAAAGCTGATCGCTGGACCGACGGTGTACATCTGCAACGAGTGTGTGGAGGTCTGCCTCGATATCATCGCTGAGGACCGGGTCCATGAGGCCAAGGTTCGCCATCAAGACCTGCCCAAGCCTCAGATCATCAAACAACATCTGGATGATTTCGTAATTGGCCAAGAAATTGCCAAGAAGAAACTCTCCGTCGCCGTCTACAACCACTACAAACGGATCGAGTATAAGCAGGCCAAGACCCGCGATAGCGTTGAGTTGGCGAAGTCCAATATCCTCCTGATCGGTCCGACCGGCACCGGAAAGACCCTTCTGGCCCAGACCCTGGCACGCCAACTCGAGGTCCCGTTCACCATCGTCGACGCCACGACTTTGACCGAAGCCGGCTACGTCGGTGAGGATGTCGAAAACATCCTTCTCCGGCTGATTCAGGCGGCGGACGGCGATCGGGAAGCTGCCGAGCGGGGCATCGTCTACGTCGACGAGATCGACAAGGTGGCTCGCAAGGCGGACAATCCGTCGATCACCCGGGACGTGTCGGGTGAGGGCGTGCAGCAGGCCCTACTGAAGATCCTCGAGGGCACGGTCGCCAATGTGCCGCCCCAGGGCGGACGAAAGCATCCACACCAGGAATTCATTCAGATTGATACCACCAACATCCTGTTCATCTGTGGTGGTGCGTTCGTCGGCCTCGAAGATATCGTCGCCGCCAGGCTCAATCAGAAGCGAATGGGCTTCGGGGTCGACCTCGGCGGTAACGAGCACCGTTCGTCGGAGCTTCTGGAAAAGGTCCACCCCGAGGACCTGATCAAGTACGGCATGATCCCTGAATTCGTCGGCAGAATCCCGGTGGTGTCCACCCTGCACGAACTGGATCACGAGAGCCTGGTTCGGATTCTGACAGAGCCCAGGAACAACCTGGTGCGGCAGTATGAAACGATGCTGTCCTTCGAGAATGTCGATTTGTCTTTCACTGACGACGCACTGTCCGCAGTGGCGAAGGAGGCGCTGGAGAGAAACGTTGGCGCCCGGGGTTTGAGGATCATTCTCGAGGAGTTGATGCTGGACATCATGTACCAGGTACCGTCCCTGCCCGAGACCGAAGAACTGGTCATTTCCCGAGATGTCGTAGAACATCGTGTCCAGCCCTTGACGGGAGTTCGCAAGAAAGTGAGTTAGTCGTTATCGCAGTGTCCTGACCGTGTTCGCGGTTGGGCCTCAACGACCCAAATCCCGGGTTCGCCGGGAAAATCCTGAAACGAGAGAGTTTGTTGATGAGTACGGACGAGTTTTTGACCCTCCCTGTCGTCCCCCTGAGGGACATGGTGGTTTTTCCCCACATGATGGCGCCTTTCGTCGTTGGGCGAAGGCCCTCGGTCACGGCCCTGGAAATTGCGTTGCACCGGGAAGACTCCATGATTTTCCTGGTGACTCAGAAGGATCCCAAGGTGGATAACCCGGGACCGGATCATGTTTTCACCCTGGGAGTCACCGCTCGGGTGGTTCAACATTTGCAGTTGGCGTCGGGCAACATCAAGGTGATGGTCGAGGGCCTGGCTCGTGCGGAAATCGTTGATCTTTCTTCAAATGAAGAAGGAACCCTGGAAGCCACGGTCCGCGTGCGGACGGTTGACCTCGTGGCAACGCCGGCAATCGAGAAGTACATGGCCGACCTGACTGAGGTCTTCAAGGAGTACGCCAAGCTCTCCCACCACCTTTCGGTCGAGGGAGTCGTGGCATCCCTTCAGGATCAGGAGGTCGATCAGTTTGCCGATATCCTGTCGGCCCATCTGTCCCAACCGACCGCCGAGAAACAGAAATTGCTGGAAATGATGGAGCCGATGGAACGGCTCCAGCGGATCAACGATCTGCTTGATGTGGAGATCGACAAACTCCAGATCGACCGCCAGATCTCTTCGAGAGTCAAAAAACAGATGGAGAAGGCTCAGCGCGAATACTATCTGTCGGAGAAGATCAAGGCGATCAACGAGGAATTGGGCCGGAACGACAACACCGAAGAGTTGGCCCAGTTGAAAAAGACGATCGAAGAGTCTTCGATGACCGACGAGGCCAAGGAGAAGGCCCTGATAGAGATTCGCCGACTCGAGAGCATGCCTCCGGTCTCGGCAGAGGCCGGTGTCTGTCGGAACTACGTCGACTGGCTCTTGGCCGTTCCGTGGGCCGCCTCCTCCCGTGAAATCCGTAATATTGTTCGAGCCGAAAAAGTGCTCAATGAAGACCACTACGGTCTGGACGAGGTCAAGGACAGGATTCTCGAGTTCCTTGCTGTTCGACAACTGGTTCGAAAGACCGGCGGTACGATCCTGTGTTTCGTGGGACCTCCTGGAGTGGGAAAGACCTCGCTGGCACGATCGATTGCTCGGGCTACCGGGCGCGAGTTCGTCCGACTCTCTCTGGGCGGCGTCAGGGACGAGGCCGAGGTCCGCGGTCACCGGCGAACCTACATCGGAGCCTTCCCGGGCCAGATCATCCAGATGATGCGCAAGGCCGGGACCGTCAACCCGGTACTCCTGTTGGACGAGGTCGACAAGATGGCCGCCGATTTCAGGGGTGATCCAGCCGGCGCCCTGTTGGAGGTCCTCGATCCGGAACAGAACAACACGTTCCAGGATCATTATCTCGACGTGGAATATGATCTGTCGAAGGTACTTTTTGTCTGTACCGCTAACGTCATGCACACGGTTCCACCGGCGCTTCAAGACCGGATGGAGGTCATCAAGCTTTCCGGTTACACCCACCATGAAAAGTTGGCGATCGCGCAGCAGTTTCTGGTTCCTCGGCAGGTTGACAAGCATGGGCTGAGCAAGTGGAAGGTCTCCTTCGACGAGGGGAGCCTGCTGTTGCTGATCGAGCGCTATACCCGCGAGGCCGGAGTCAGGAATCTCGAGCGAGAGGTCGCCTCGGTGTGCCGCAAGCTGGCCCGTCGAATTCTTCGTGAAAAGCGGCCGAAGTCGAACGTTGTGACCGTAGACGCTGCCCTGATCGGGGAGTTGTTGGGCAAGCCCCGGTTCCGCGCCCTCAAACGGGAAGAAAAGCCTGAAATTGGTGCGGCGTCCGGTCTGGCCTGGACCCAGGTCGGCGGCGAGTTGCTGATGACCGAAGTTCTCCTGATGCGAGGCAAGGGGCAGCTGACCCTTACCGGCCAACTCGGTGAGGTCATGCAGGAAAGCGCCCGTGCCGCACTGTCCTACGTGCGGTCACGGGCTGAAGAGCTTCAGATCGACCCCGAAGTGTTCGAGAAAAGCGATATCCACCTTCACGTTCCCGAGGGGGCAATTCCGAAAGACGGGCCCTCCGCGGGCATTACCCTGTGTGCCGCGCTGGTCTCGGCCCTGACCCGCACGCCGGTCCGTGCCGACATCGCCATGTCCGGCGAAATCACCCTTCGGGGTCAGGTTTTGCCGGTTGGAGGGCTCAAGGAGAAAATCCTGGCGGCCTTTAGGGCCGGCATTTTCGAGGTCGTCGTACCTGAAGAAAATGAAAAGGACCTGGAAGAAATCCCGGATGATGTCCAAAAGAAGATGACCTTCCACCTGGTGAGCCATATGGACCAGGTGTTGAAGCGAGTGATGGTCGGGCGGAGTGAGGAGCACGGCGCTCCTGCCGCCGGGGCCGAAGACTCAAGCCTGGGATCTTCGACGGTGGCGCACTGAATGGAAATTCGTTCGGTTACCTTCAAGGGCTCGTTCCTCAAGGCGTCGACCCGCCCGAAGGAATGGTTTCCGCACGTCGCGGTAGCCGGGCGCTCCAATGTGGGGAAATCCAGCCTTTTGAACTGGCTGTTCAAACAGAACATGGCCAAGGTAGCCAAGGCCCCGGGGAAGACCCGGACACTGAACTTCTTCCTGGTCAACCGAAACTTCTACATGGTCGATCTACCGGGCTACGGCTACGCCAAGGTGGCGCGGCACTTGAGGGATCAGTGGGGCCGGGAGCTGGGGGCCTACCTCAGCCGAGAGGAACGTCTGGCGGGAGTCATCGCCCTGATCGACGTCCGCCATGGTCCCAGCGTGTTGGATCTGGAACTTCAGTCGTTCTTGACCGACTCGGGGCTCGACCGCCTGGTGGTCCTGACCAAGGGCGACAAGGTTGGGCGCAGCAAGCGAAGACAGATGCAGGACTCGATTCAGAAACAACTTGGACTTCCCACGCGGCCGTTGGTGACCAGTGTCACCTCTGGCGAAGGCCGAAGGGAACTCCTCGACGCAATTGCAGTGATGGCCGGTCTGTGGAAAGACCAGCAACAGGAGACAGTACATGGCACGGAAGAAGAAAAACGCACAGGATGAGACCCTCGTGATCCCCCTCGATCTCGACGACGAGATTGAGAAATACGAGCAGCAGGCGGCGGACGCGGCCCAAGAGGGCCGAGTTGACCTGAAACAGCTCAAAGAGATGAGCATCAACGAGCTGTCGAGCGCCGCTCGGGCCGTCGGGGTGGAGAGTCCCGCCGGAATGCGGAAGCAGGATCTCATTTTCGGGATTCTCCAGAGGCAGACGGAGCGTGAAGGTCTGATTTTCGGCGAAGGCGTGTTGGAGGTTCTTCCGGAGGGCTTTGGCTTCTTGAGGGCGCCGGAGTACAACTATCTGCCGGGTCCCGACGACATTTACGTCTCACCCTCACAGATTCGACGCTTCAACCTCAACACGGGTGACACTGTCTCCGGGCAGATTCGCCCCCCGAAAGAGGGTGAACGGTATTTCGCCCTGATCAAGGTTGAAGCAATCAACTTCGAGCCTCCCGAGGCGGCGATCGAAAAGGTGATGTTCGACAATTTGACGCCGCTCTATCCCGAAGAGCGAATCAAGCTCGAGGTCAAGGAAAACATGACCGCGAGGGTCATGGATCTGGCCACACCCCTGGGCAAGGGCCAACGTGGACTTCTCGTGGCGCCTCCGAGAACCGGCAAGACCATGATGTTGCAGGCCATCGCCAACTCCATCACCACCAATCATCCCGAAATCACTTTGATCGTGCTGCTGATCGATGAGAGACCTGAAGAAGTGACCGACATGCAGCGCTCGGTCAAGGGCGAGGTCATTTCCTCGACATTCGACGAACCGGCGGTCCGGCACGTCCAGGTGGCGGAGATGGTCATCGAGAAGGCCAAAAGACTGGTCGAGCACAAGCACGATGTCGTGATCCTGCTGGATTCGATCACGCGGCTGGCCAGGGCCTATAACACGGTCGTGCCACCGTCGGGCAAGGTCTTGTCCGGTGGCGTTGACTCCAACGCCCTCCAGAAGCCGAAGCGTTTCTTCGGAGCGGCTCGCAACATCGAAGAGGGCGGCAGCTTGACCATCTGTGGAACGGCCTTGATCGACACCGGCAGCCGGATGGACGATGTGATCTTCGAGGAGTTCAAGGGAACGGGCAACATGGAGGTCCACCTCGACCGGAAACTTGTCGAGCGCCGAGTCTTCCCCTCGATCGACATTCACAAGTCCGGTACCCGAAAGGAAGAGCTCCTGATCGACGAGTGGGAACTGCGGCGGATCTGGGTCTTGCGCAAGGTCCTGGCTGCCCTGTCCCCGGTCGAGGCAATGGAGTTGTTGCTCGAGCGCCTCTCCAAGGCGGACACCAACAAGGATTTCCTCGAAGGTATGTCTCAGGGTTAAGTTCTGAGGGATTAGGGGCAGGATGCAGGGAACTCAGGAACAGGGAACAGGGTGTGGGGCCCGACCGGTGATGCCTGCGGGTGAGATCCTGGATGCGGTGATCGATGGTCGGCGGTTGGGGCCGGAAGAAATTTCGGCGTTGTTCGAGGAGGGCGATCTATTGGAACTCGGTCAGGCGGCCGGGGCCGTTCGCCGGCGGAAAACCGATGGCGCCGAGGCGACCTACATCATCGACCGCAACATCAACTACACCAATGTTTGCATCTATCGATGCCGCTTCTGTGCCTTTTACCGACCGGTGGGGCACGATGAGGCTTATGTTCTTGGAGCCGAAGAAATAGCTGAAAAGGTCGCCGAAACCGTCGCGGCAGGCGGTACGGGGATTCTCCTTCAGGGGGGAGTCCATCCGGACATCGGTCTCGAGGACTACGAAGCGATGCTGCAACGGCTGAAGCAATCCTTCCCCCAGATTCACCTCCACGCCTTCTCGGTCCCCGAGATCTGGTACATCGCCAAGGTGGAGCGACGGCCGGTTCGTGAGGTCATCCAACGGATGATCAATGCCGGGCTGGATTCCATCCCCGGCGGCGGGGCCGAAATCCTGGAAGACGAGACCCGCAAGCGCATTTTGTCCCGCGCCAAGGCGCCGACCCGAATTTGGCTCGACGTGCATCGGGAGGCGCATCAATTGGGTCTGCGGACGACGGGCACGATGATGTTCGGAGTCGGTGAACCGATCAGCGCCAGGGTGGAGCATTTGATAGGCATTCGGGACCTCCAGGATGAGACCGGCGGATTTACGGCCTTCATTCCCTGGACCTTTCAGGACCAGATGACCGATCTCGAGGGAGAGGTCCGAACCTCCGGGGGCGTCGATTACCTGAAGACCCTGGCGATTGCCCGGTTGGCTCTGGACAATGTGGATCATGTGCAGGGGTCGTGGATCACTCAGGGACCCACAATCGGCGAGGTCTCGCTGTTGTTCGGGGCGGACGATCTGGGATCGATCATGCTCGAGGAGAACGTCGTCGCCGCGGCGGGCGCACAGCATCGGATGACCCAGGGTGACGTGGAACGCATCATCTCGGATGCCGGTTTCCGGCCGCGCCAGCGCCGAACCCTGTACGAGCCTCTTTAGACGCAATTCTCGCCGGTTTTTCTTGTGAATACATCTTCCTGTGCGCGAAGCGCGTTCAAGGATTGTGGACCGGGTTGGCCTCGACGACGATGGCCCGGGGCAGTGATTGAAGGCCAAAACGGCCCACAATCCTCAATCCACTTCGTACTGCTCCTGGTGGAACAGGGGATTCTCCCTCAAGATGACCTCGAGGCCGTGGACCTCTTCGAGTTCCCGGAGCAGATCTCTAAAGGGCCCCTGCAAGTAGTGTGACACCTCGGGGTGCACCATCAGGGAGATCTGTTCGAGTTGGTTTGTCTGGCTGAGGTCGAGGAGCTGCCTCCGGATCTCCAGGCAAATCGTCGGCAAGCTCTTGATCCGCCCCGTACCGTGGCAGTGGGGGCAGGAGCGACTGAGGGTTCGGTCGAGGCTGGCGCGCGTTCTTTTCCGTGTCAGTTGAATCAAACCCAACTCGGACATTGGGACCAACTGGGTTCGGGCAGGATCCAACCGAAGTTCCTCCTCCAGGGCGGAAAACAGGGCCTCTCGGTTGTCCTGGATCTCCATGTCGATGAAGTCGATGACGATGATGCCGCCGAGGTCCCGGAGGCGGAGTTGCCGTGCGATCTCGCGGACGGCCTCCTGGTTGATATGAAAAGCGGTGTCTTCGAGGTCTGTCGAGCCGACGTATTTTCCGGTGTTGACGTCGATCGCCACCAACGCTTCCGTTTGGTTGACGACCAGATAACCACCGCTTTTGAGCCAGATCTTCGGCCGAAGCGCCTTCTCCAGTTCGCGGTCGATGCCATGGGCGACCATCAGGTCACGGGAGTGGCGGAAGAGCTTGACCCTGGGAACCAGCCCGGGGTCCGAGTGCTCGAGGAAATCCAGTACTTCCCGGAATGCCTCCTCGTCGTCGATCCAGCATTCATCGATCGTCCTGGTGAACATGTCGCGAATGGTCCTCAAGACCGGACTCAACTCTCGGT
>JAUWTC010000394.1 GCA_030609785.1 Holophagae bacterium | reverse complement strand
GCTGGATCCCGAACGGAAAATCGAAGACCTCGACGACGACACGCTCGATCAGTTGCGCAGCCTGGGGTACATTCAGTAGCTGTCGGCTGCCACTCTTCTCGACTCGCCAGGTTCAAGCCCACGCTGGTCGCTACGCGACCTCCACGGCTTCGCCGTGATCGCCCTTCGGGCGATGCGCGAGGTCCCTACTTATTAACCTGATGAACCGCCTTGCCCAGGGCGGCCTCTACGGCCTCCTGGACCGCTTCGGACAATGTCGGATGCGGGTGGATGGTCAGGGCAATATCTTCGAGGAAGGCGCCCATCTCAAGGGCCAGAGTCGCCTCACCGATCAGTTCGGACACCCCCTTGCCGACCGCAACGAGCCCCAGCAGGAGTCCAGTCTTGGCATCGGCGATCGCCTTGATGAAACCGTCGGTCGCGGCAAGAGACATCGCCCGGCCTGAGGCCTTGAAGGCGAAGTTCCCGGTGACAACTTCATGGCCCGCTTCACGGGCTTCGGTCTCGCTCATTCCGACGACGGCAATCTCCGGATCGGTGTAGACGACGGCCGGCACAAGGCTGTCAAAGGCTGCCGGCTCCCCACAAATCACCTCGGCGGCCACCTTGGCCTCCTGATAGGCCTTGTGGGCCAGCAGCGCGCCCCCGACGACGTCTCCGATCGCGTAGATCCCCGGGACGTTGGTCTGCATCTTCTCGTTGACACAGACAAAACCCCCGTCGTCCAAAGCGACACCGATGCCTTCGAGGCCCAGCAAGGAGGCGTTGGGCACCCGCCCAATGCTGATGAGCACCTTGTCCGCCTCCAACCGCAGGGCCTGGTCCTTGTCGCGGTGAGCTGCAACCACGACCGCCGGCGAACCCAGCTCGATGCTCAGAGCCTGGTGACTCAGGTGCAATTTGATGCCAAGTTTCTTCAGACTGCGTTTGAGCGTCTTGCCGACTTCCGTGTCCATCGTCGGAAAGATCTCCGGCAGGAACTCGACGACGGTGACCTCGGAACCCAGTTTCCGAAAAACGGTCCCCAATTCCAGACCAATGTAGCCTGCGCCGATAACGACCAATCGCTCGGGGATCTCCTGAAGGCTGAGCGCCTCCCGAGGTCCGATGACGGTTTCACCGTCGACGTCAAAACCCGAAAGTGCCATCGGCGACGACCCGGTGGCGATGACCGCCTGTTCGAATTCGAGTTCGACGACCCCGTCATCGGTCGTGACGGCCAAACGCCGATCGTCGATGAACCGAGCCTCACCCTTGACGACCTCGACTCCATTCTTTTCAAACAAGAACGAGACGCCCCCGGTCAGCCTGTCGACGATGCCGTCTTTCCACTCGACCATCTTCGCCAGGTCGACCGAAATACCCTCGACAGTCACTCCCATCGCCTGGGCATGTCCGGCCTCATAGGCCACGTCAGCCGCATGAATCAACGCCTTGGACGGGATACAACCCTCGTTGAGGCAAACCCCGCCCATTCGCGCCCTCTTCTCGACAACGATGACATCCTTGCCCAATTGTGCCAGGCGAATCGCGGCGACGTAGCCGCCTGGTCCGCCTCCGATCACAACGACCTGACACCCTCTGGAAACCGATCCGACAACCATTTACAGCCTCGCCAACAGAAGATTGGGGTTTGACACCAGACGCGAAAAAGCGGTCATGAACCGAGCCCCTTGTGCCCCGTCGATCCACCGGTGGTCGAACGAGGTCGAGAGGTACATCATGTCACGAATGACGATCTGACCGTCCCGAACCACCGGCCTCTGCTCGATCTTGTGCAGCCCGAGGATCGCCAACTCCGGTTGGTTGATGATTGGCGTCGCGAAGACCCCGCCTAACGGACCGATGTTGGTGATCGTGCAGCTGCCACCGCGCATTTCATCCAGCTCCAACTTGCGCTCTCTGGCTCGGCCTGCAAGGTCGGCGACCTCGCGGGCCAGCTGGACCATGTCCTTCGAACCGGCATCCTTGATCACCGGGACAATCAGACCCTGGGGTGTGTCGACGGCGATGCCGATGTTGTAGTACTTCTTGAGCACCATTTCACCGGCCTCCTCGTCAACCGAGGCATTGAACATCGGGAAATCCTTGAGGCATTCCACCAAGGCCTTGACAAAGAAGGGCAGCACCGAAAACTTGATGCCGTACTCCGCCTCAATCTGAGGCTTGAGGTTCCGATAGGAGGCCATCAACGCGGTAGCATCGGCCTCCTCGACGTGAGTCACATGGGCAGAGATCTGCTTCGAAGATCGCATCGCGCCGGCGATGACCTTTCGCAGGTGGGTCAGGGCAACCCGTTCCACCGGTCCGTCGGCACTGATCGTCACATTGGCGGGGACATTCACCGCAGCTGAGACAGCGGCAGCCGGCGCCGCCGGGGCCTCATCCCGTGAAGCACGCTCGACATCATCATCAGAGATTCGACCACCTGCGCCCGACCCGGCAACGTTCGCAAGATCTACACCCAAGCGTCGGGCGAGTGCCCTGGTTTTGGGTGTCGCCAGGGGGCGGCGAAGACGTTGAGCAACTGGCGCTGTCGGCTCACCGCCATCTTCGACCACCGACACCGGGGCCGGCTTGGAGACCTTCGGCGACCCGGTCGTGTCCGCACCGGAATCCGGCACAATCTCGCCGGCCTCGCCGATGACCACCAGCGCGTCATCAACATGGATCAAATCGCCCGCGACACAGTGGATCTTGAGTACCGTGCCGGCTTTGGGTGACGGCAGTTCGACGACCGCCTTGTCGGTTTCGACCTTGAGCAGCGGCTGATCTACGATGACCGTATCGCCTTCGGCAACCAGCCACTCGACGACCGTTCCTTCGTGAATTCCCTCTCCCACATCGGGGAAATTAAACACAAACGCCATGAACGAACTCCTCTTCTTCGTATTCCACCGAAAGCTGACAGCTGATAGCTGATAGCTCCTAATACTCCATGGTTTTCCTGGCTGCCGCAACCACCCGGTCTCTATTCGGGAGGTACAGTTTTTCCTGGTGTGCCAGGGGAAAGACCACATCGAAACCACAGACCCTCTGCACCGGCGCCTCAAGATGCAACAGCGCATGCTCGTTGATCTGGGCCACGATCTCCGCGCCGAAACCATTGGTCTTTGGAGCCTCGTGGACCACCACTGCCCGGCCGGTCTTGGCCACGCTTCCGATGAAGGTGTCGCGATCGAGGGGATGGAGACTGCGCAAATCGATGACCTCGGCAGAGATGCCTTGAAGGGCCAGAGCCTCGGCGGCATC
>JAUWTC010000083.1 GCA_030609785.1 Holophagae bacterium | reverse complement strand
GACAAGGGCGTGTGTACCATTCACAATCTCCTTTATTCGTCTTCCTGCTGGAGCAGTTCGACATCCAGGCCCAACGCCTGCAGCTCACGGACCAGCACGTTGAACGATTCGGGCAGCCCCGGTTCCTCAGGCACCTGGCCCTTGACGATCGACTCGTAGACCTTGGCCCGGCCGTCGACGTCGTCAGACTTGACGGTCAACAACTCCTGAAGGGTGTGAGCGGCGCCATAGGCCTCGAGGGCCCAGACCTCCATCTCACCGAGACGTTGTCCACCGAATTGGGCCTTGCCGCCCAGCGGCTGCTGCGTGATCAGGGAGTAGGGCCCGATCGAGCGTGCGTGAATCTTGTCGTCAACCAGATGGCTGAGCTTGAGCATGTAGATGTAACCGATGGCGACCCGGTTCTCGAAGGCCTCACCGGTCTTTCCGTCATACAGGAGGCTCTTGCCGTCGTCGGGCAATCCTGCCTGTTTCAGCATCTCGTGGATTTCTTTCTCGGTCGCACCTTCGAATACCGGCGTGGCGAACTTCAGGTTGAGCTCGTGGCCTGCCCACCCGAGGTGCGTCTCCAAGATCTGACCGACGTTCATCCGCGAGGGCACACCCAGCGGGTTGAGAATGATCTCGACCGGCGTTCCGTCTGGGAGGAAGGGCAGGTCTTCTTCGGGCAGGGTCTGGGAGATCACACCCTTATTTCCGTGGCGACCCGCCATCTTGTCACCAACCTGAAGCTTGCGCTTCATTGCGATGAAGACCTTGACCTGCTTGATCACGCCTGGAGGAAGTTCGTCCCCCTGACGGAGCAACTCGATCCGCTCGTCGTTGAGTTGGTCCAGGACCTCGACCTGAGACTCCGCCTGACGAATGATCAGCCTGACCTTATCCTGCAGGACCGAATCCTTCAGCGGCAGGTCTCGGAACTGGGCCCGGGTCAAACCAGCCAGCACGTCCGCCGTCAAGACGGCGCCCTTTTTGACCAGCACCGAACCACTGCCGTCCTTGACGGCCGCAGTGACCTTTTCACCTTCCAAGAGACTGGTGATCTTGGAATCCCTGACCTCCAGGATGATGCGCTTCTCATCCTCGGAGTTCTTTCGGATCCGATCGATCTCCTCGTTCTCGATCGTCAACTGGCGGCTGTCCTTGTCGACGCCTTTTCGGGCAAAGACACGGACACCGACAACAACGCCCTCGATTCCCGGCGGGCACCTGAGGGACGCATCCCGAACGTCTCCGGCCTTCTCGCCGAAGATCGCCCGCAGCAGTTTCTCTTCCGGCGTCAACTGGGTCTCACCCTTGGGCGTAACCTTGCCGACCAGAATCGCCCCCTGTTTGACATGGGCGCCGACGTGAATGATGCCGGCTTCGTCCAGGTGGGCCAGCGCACTTTCGGACACGTTGGGAATGTCTTGAGTGATTTCTTCCGGCCCCAGCTTGGTATCTCGAGCCGAGGTCTCGAATTCCTCGATGTGGATCGACGTGTACTTGTCGTCCTTGACCAGCCGCTCGGACACGATGATCGCATCCTCGAAGTTGTAACCGCGCCACGGCATGAAGGCGACCAAGATGTTATGACCCAGGGCCAACTCACCCTGCTGGGTGTTGGGCCCGTCAGCCAGAATCTGTCCCTTGAAAACCTGCTGGCCTTCTGCGATCAACGGTTTCTGGTTGATCGACGTGTTCTGGTTTGAACGGCGGAACTTGGTCAGCTGGTAGATGTCTGCGCCAAAGTCGCCCTCGCCCTCGCCTTCGATCCTGACGATGATGCGCTGGGCGTCAACCTTGTCCACGATTCCGTCCCGGCGGCACACGACCACCGCACCGGAGTCGTGGGCCACGCGACCCTCCATCCCGGTTCCGACGATGGGCGACTCGGGCGAAACCAGCGGCACAGCCTGGCGCTGCATATTGCTGCCCATCAATGCCCGGTTGGCGTCATCGTGCTCCAAGAAGGGAATCAGGGAAGCCGCCACCGACACGACCTGCCGCGGCGAAACATCGATGTAGTTCACCTCATGGCGATCAATCATCAGGAACTCGCCTGCCGATCGGGCGATCACCTTGTCATCAACCAAGAATCCTTTGTCATCGACCTGCGCGTTGGCCTGCGCGATATTGAGGGTCTCCTCTTCCCAGGCAGGCAGGTAGAAGGCGTGGGGTTCACCCCACACGCCGACCTTGCCCGCCTTGCCCAGCGAAGCATTGGCCTTGTCAAACGCTCCAACCAAGACGATCTCACCCAATTTGAATTTGGAGTCGCCAACCTGGGTGATCCGCACGTGGTCCAGCACCTTGCCGTCCTCGACCATTTTATAGGGCGATTCGATATAGCCCATCGGATTGAGGCGGGCATAGCAGGACAGCGAGGAAATCAGTCCGATATTCGGACCTTCAGGGGTTTCAATCGGACAGATCCGTCCGTAGTGAGTCGAGTGAACGTCCCGAACCTCAAACCCGGCCCGCTCCCGCGAGAGACCGCCGGGGCCGAGGGCCGACAACCGCCGCTTGTGGGTGACCTCTGAGAGAGGGTTGGTCTGATCCATGAACTGCGAGAGCTGAGAGGAACCGAAGAACTCGTCGACCGACGCAATCACCGGCTTGGAGTTCACCAGGTCTCGAGGCATGGCCGAGTCGATGTCAGGATGGATGGACATCTTCTCCTTGATCGCCCGCTCCATACGCACCAGACCGATTCGGAACTGATTTTCCATCAACTCGCCAACAGTTCGAACCCGCCGGTTGGCCAGACTATCGATGTCGTCGACGCGGCCGAAGTCCTTGTGCAACCGCAAGAGATAGGTCACCAACTCTCGGAAATCGTCAACGTCGAGAATGCGCTGGTCCAGGTCTTTGTCCAGAGCCAACTTGGCATTGAACTTGAACCGGCCGACCGCAGAGAGGTTGTACTTTCTCTCGTCGAAGAAAAGGCCGTTGAAGAGCGTCGTTGCAGACTCTTCGGTCGGTGGATCGCCGGGACGTTGCCGCCGATAGATCTCCATCCTCGCATCCATCTGCGACGTCGAAGAGTCCTTTTCCAGCGTCAGATGCAGGATTTCACCCACCGGGTCCCAATCAGGGAAGACCAGCGGAAGGTTGCGAGCCCCAATCTCTTCGGCATACGCCAACAACTCGTCGGTGACCCGGCTGTTGGCCCGAGCGAAGTCCTTGACCTCACCGGTTTCCGGATCGACGATATCGTCAACCAGAATCGCGCCGATCACCTTCTCGGCATCGACCTTGACGTTGTGCGCCTTGCCCTTGGCAGCAGCATTTTCCAACCGGGTTCGGAGCGCTTCATCCAGTTTGAGATCGGCAAAAAGGTGCGGGTCCTTGACCTGTCTGAACCTTTGACCTTCTTTGCGCTCCGTATCGATATCGAGGATTCGGTGGTCCAACGCCAGCGTAGCCTTCTTCTTCTTGGCGTCCAGTTTGACGTCAATGACGGTGCAAAAGGACCTCAGGATCATCGAATCAGTTTCGAGTTCGGCGCTCAGGGCCCTCAGAAAGACCGTGCCCGGAAGGCGACGCTTCCGGTCGATGCGAACCCACAGAATCTGCTTGTTGTCGTATTCAAATTCGATCCAGGACCCACGGTAGGGCACGACCTTGGCCAGGAAGTGGTTCGGCCCTTCAAGGGTGAAAAAGACGCCCGGCGACCGGTGGAGCTGAGAGACGATCACCCGCTCGGTCCCGTTGATGATGAAAGTACCCGTGTCTGTCATCAGCGGCAGCTCGCCGAAGTAGAGCTCCTCCTCCTTGAGGTCACGGAGCTGACGAGTCCCGTCATCTTCGGTGTCGAACGTTACCATTCGGAATGTCAACCGGATGGGAACGGCGTAGCTCATGCCTCGTTTTCGGCACTCGTCATCCGCAAAGGTCAGCCGGAGAGCCACTGAAGTTCCACAGACGTTGCAGGTTTCGATGCGATTCCGATTCGCCTTACCGCAATCCGGGCATACCACTTCGAACTCGTGCGGCGCACCGGCCTTGAACCGTGCGCTACAGTGCTCGCAGGTCAGACGGAGGTGTTCCAACCCCTCCAATCGGCCGCAACGACAAGACCAGTTCCCGATTTCGTAACGGATGAACTGCAATTCGCAGGTCTCCCGAAAATCGGTGAACGGAAAAATCGTCGACAGGACCGATTGCAGCCCGCTTTCCGCGCGCTCTTCCGGGAGGAGATCCATTTGCAGGAAATCTTCGTAGGAGCCGCGCTGGACCTGAATCAGGTTCGGCAACGGAATCGTTGATTCGTTTTTTGAGAAACTCGTACGCCCTGTGGGGCTAGTTGTCATGGAGACACCCTCCCGGCCAATGAAGACACGGGGAGACAGATCTCCCCCCACGCCTGCAACTTCTTGTGAGACTTAACCATCCCATGAACGTCCACGCCTCGTACCGGCATGATCGGGTTCTCTTCGGACCGGACCGCGGTTGTCCGCGCTCGACCTCAGCGACCCCGAAATGCCGATATTCACAGTGCATCCAGTAGGACCGTCCGTCTCGGGTGTCAGGCCCGGCCTTGGGTGGGACACCCCCACCCGTGGCCTGATCAGCCCGAATAATTTCCGAGCCGCTCAGTTACTTGATCTCAACTTGGGCGCCGGCGTCCTCAAACTTTTTCTTGGTCTCCTCGGCCTCATCCTTGGAAACGCCTTCCTTCACCTTGACAGGGGCGCTTTCCACCAGTTCCTTGGCCTCTTTCAACCCTAAGGAGGTGACTTCTCGCACGGCCTTGATCACATTGATCTTCTTGTCACCGATGGAGTTCAAGACAACGTCAAACTCGGTCTGCTCTTCAGCAGCCTCTGCACCCGCACCCGGCATGGCACCAGCCATCATCACGGGGCCGGCCGCCGCTGCGGAAACACCAAATTCTTCTTCAAGAGCCTTGACGAGCTCGTTGAGCTCCATCACTTTCATGCCCTTGATGGTATCCATGAGATTTTCGATCTGCGCCATTTTCAAAATCCTCCTTGAACTCTCAGGAATCTTGTTTCTCGGCAACCTGTGACAGGGCCGAGGTCAATTTTTGGACGGGGCTGTTCAATGCGACGGCCAGCCTTCGCATCGGCGATTGCAGGACGTACAGCAATTTCGAAATCAATTCCTCGCGCGACGGCAGGTCCGCAATCATGGCGGCACCCTTCGCATCGAGGATCTCTCCCTCAAGGAAGACTTCCTTGAAGGACAATTCCGGGTTGTCCTTGATGAACTCCTTGAGAACCTTGCCCAAGGCAGAACCATCACCGGACGTAAAGGCCAGGACTTTCGGGCCCAACAGGTGGGGCAACAGCCCCTCCTTGTCGGTGCCCTCGATGGCGAGTTTCACCACCGAATTCTTGACGACCCTATACGTGCCGTCGATCTCCCGGACTCTACTCCTCAGATCATTGACGGCATTGACTGTCAGACCGACGTTCTCCAAGAGAAACAGGGTCTGCACCCCGTCAAAGTCCTGACGGAGGGCTTCAAACTGAACACGCTTTTGCTCTTTGGTCAGCATCGTCCCTCCCTATTTAACTTCGAGGCTCGTCAGATCCACCTGAACCCCGGGGCCCATCGTGGAACTGAGGTAAACAGATTCGACATAACGACCTTTCGCCGTCGCAGGCTTGGCCTTCTGAATCGCATCGATCAGGCTGCGGGTGTTATCCAACAGACTGTCGGCCGGAAAAGAGACCTTGCCCACTGGGGCATGAATGATCGCCGTCTTATCGACACGAAACTCAACCCGACCGGCCTTGATTTCCTTGACCGCAGAGCTGATCTCAGGCGTGACAGTACCTGATTTGGGGTTGGGCATCAGGCCCCGAGGCCCCAGAATGCGCGCCACCTTGGACAGGCCCCGCATCATGTCAGGCGTCGTCACGACGGCATCAAAATCCATCCAGCCGCCTTGGATTTTTTCGACCGCCTCGTCAGAAGAAAGTACGAGGTCGGCACCGGCCTCCTCGGCCGTTTTCTGGTTCGCGCCTTCGCAGACGGCCAGCACGAACTTCGTCTTGCCGGTCCCGTGCGGCAGCACGACGGTGCCACGCACCATCTGGTCGGCATGTTTGGGGTTGACACCCAACCTCATCGAAATTTCAACGGTTTCGTCAAATGCAGCATACGCCGCATCCTGAACCTTTGCGATCGCCTCCTCAACGGAATAGGGCCGTCGTTCGACCCTGGAGGCTGCCTCGCGGTACTTCTTACCTTTGTGCGCCATCGGCCACCTCCTCAGCCCTCGACCTCGATTCCCATCGACCTCGCGGTGCCTTTGATGATCTGCACCGCTGCGTCGAGAGAACCGGCATTGAGGTCGGGCATCTTCGTCGTCGCTATCTCCTCGACCTGAGCCTGACTCACGACACCCACCTTTTCCCGGTTGGGTTCGCCTGAACCCTTGTCAATTCCAGCAGCTTGACGCAACAGGAATGACGCCGGAGGCGTTTTCGTGATGAAGGAGTAGGTCCGGTCAGAGAAAACAGTGATGATGACCGGGATGATAATCCCTTGTTGCTTCTGCGTCCGCGCGTTAAACGCCTTGCAGAAATCCATAATATTCAATCCATGTTGGCCGAGTGCCGGGCCCACCGGCGGTGCCGGGGTTGCCTGACCTCCAGACAACTGGAGTTTTATCTGACCAATGACTTTCTTTGCCATGGCTCTCCTCTCACGCGAGCTTCTGGACCTGGCGGAATTCCATCTCGACCGGGGTATCCCTGCCGAAGATGGTCACCATGACCTTGACGGTGCTTCGGTCGAGGTTAACTTCCTCGACCACCCCGTTGAATGAGGCGAATGGACCGTCGGTGATCTTGATTCGCTCGCCCTTTTCGAAGATTTCCTTAGGCCTCGGTTTCTCCTGTGTCGCCACCGATTGGTGGAGAATCTGGTTGACCTCTTCTTCCGTCAGGGGCGTAGGCTTTCGACCGGCGCCGACGAATCCGGTCACCTTGGGCGTATTCCGCACAAGATGCCACGCATCGTCGGTCATTTCCATTTCCACCAGCACGTAACCCGGGAAGAACTTTCTCCGAACTTCCCGCTTCTTACCATTCCTGACCTCGACAACCGTCTCCGTCGGGACCTGGATCTCGCCAAAAAACTCCATCATCCCCAGCGCCTCGATGCGCTGTTCGAGGGTTTTTTGTACCCTATCCTCAAATCCCGAATACGTATGGACGATATACCACTGTTTGGTCATAAACGATCCCCTCCACGCTCTCAGAAAAAAACGCCGAAGAGCTGAAAGATCTTGTCTCTGAGGACCAGAAAGATGAAGTCACAAAAGTACAAATACAGGCCGAAGATGAACGATGCGATCACTACGACGGTCGTCGTATTGAGCACTTCTTCCTTCGAAGGCCATGTCACCTTTTTGGTCTCGACAGTGACCTCTTGAATAAAGGTCCTGAGGCGATTCCACCATTTCATGCAGTCGACTCCAGTACAGGTCGAGGTCTGGCAGGCCAGGAGGGACTCGAACCCCCAACAGCCGGTTTTGGAGACCGGTGCTCTACCAATTGAACTACTGGCCTACGCTCGTTAATACTATGCCTACACCTCTTTGTGAGGAGTGTGTTTTCGACAGAACCGGCAGTACTTGTTGAACTGCAACTTGGTGGTCTGCTGTTTTTTGTTGCGGGCAGCCGTGTAGTTGCGCCGCTTACACTCCGTACACTGAAGGTGAACTGTGTCCCGTGCCATTGAACCTACTCCATGATCTCTGTGATAGCGCCGGCGCCGACGGTGCGGCCGCCTTCACGGATCGCGAAACGCAGCCCGACTTCCATGGCGATGGGCGTCAACAACTCAACCTCGAGATTGGTGTTGTCCCCAGGCAGAACCATCTCCACACCCTCGTCCATGAAAACCGAACCGGTTACGTCGGTCGTCCGGAAGAAAAACTGCGGCCGGTATCCCTTGAAAAACGGGGTGTGCCGTCCGCCCTCTTCCTTGGTCAATACATACACCTCGGCGCGAAACTTCATGTGCGGAGTGATCGATCCCGGCTTCGCCACGACCTGACCTCGCTCCACGTCCTCGCGGTTGGTTCCTCGAAGCAACAGACCTACGTTGTCTCCCGCCTCGCCGCGGTCAAGCAGCTTACGGAACATCTCAACGCCCGTCACAATCTTCTTCATCGTCGGACGAATGCCGACGACCTCCATCTCCTCGCCAACGTTGACCACTCCACGATCGATCCGGCCCGTCACAACGGTGCCTCGGCCCGAAATCGTGAAAACGTCCTCGATCGGCATCAAAAACGGCTTGTCGATTTCGCGCTCAGGCTGCGGTATGTACGTGTCCATCGCCTCCAAAAGCTCCCAGATCGACTTGCACTCCTCAGAGTCCGGATCGTCGCTCTCCCCGGCCTTCAATGCCGAACCGCGAATGATCGGAATGTCGTCCCCGGG
>JAUWTC010000344.1 GCA_030609785.1 Holophagae bacterium | reverse complement strand
GGCCTGCTCCCGCTGGCTCTGGCGGCCGTCGCCTTGGTCGCAGTCCTCCGGCTTCGGCCCGCACTTGGCGAGGACACAGAAACCCGATTTCGCGCAGTTGTCTGGTACTGCGCCGTGGCCCTCAGTCTGGTGTCCCTGGCCATACCACTGCAACTGGATCGTGAGTGGATTACCATCGGGTGGGCGCTCAACGGATTGGCGGTCCTGGCGCTGTGGACGCGGCTGGACCACCCAGGCCTCAAGTATTTCGGGCTGGCCCTTCTGGGCGCCTCGACCGTGCGACTGGTCGCCAACCCCGAGGTCCTCAGTTACCACGTGCGTTCGGCGACGCCGGTCCTCAACTGGCTGAGCTACACCTACCTGGTTCCCGCCACGGCTATGGTCCTCTCCATGCGGTTCCTGAAACCCCGAGAGACGCCCCGGCTCCGAAACTGGGAAGAACGGTGGTACCCCGGAGGCAGAGCTCTCGGCGCCGCAGCCTGCGGCCTGGCAGCCGTCGGGACAGTCTTCGCCTGGCTCAACCTCGCGATTGCCGACATCTTCGCCACCAATACGACGCTGGAGCTGACGTTCGAACGCCTCCCGGCCCGAGACTCCACGACCTCCATCGCCTGGGCCGTATATGCCCTCATCCTCCTGGCGATCGGGGTTCGGGCCCGAAATTCCTCGTTGCGGTGGCTCAGTCTCGGGCTGATGGTCACCACCATTCTCAAGGTCTTTCTGCACGACCTCGGTGAGTTGGAAGACCTCTACCGCGTCGCATCTTTGGCCGGCCTGGCCGTCTCACTGATCGTCGTGTCGCTGATCTATCAACAGTTCGTATTCAAGTCGACCGGAGGCAGCGACCAATGACGAATCTCCAAAGGCTTCTCATTCTTTCGATGGTCATCGCGGTACAGGCCGCTGACCTTCCGGCGGAAAACCTCGCCACGCTCTTCCCCAACCGGGCCTCGATCTCGATCGACGGGCCGGGACTGAGCCGGCTCGAACTTCCAGCCGGGGTCATCGGTCCCTGCCGATCGGATCTGGCCGACCTCAGAATCCTGTCCTTATCGGGCCGAGAGGTGCCCTACCTGGTCGACAGCCCCGATGCCGTGGGCACGGTCGTGGAGCTTCGGCACAGGGCAACGCCGGAGGTGATGTCTGCCAAACGCTCGCGAAAAGCCCTCGACAGCCGGGTCACGAGATACAGGGAGGACTACGTGCTCGGCGTGCCCCCAGTCCCCGAGGATGTCGCTGCGTGGGATCTCGTCGTTTCCGTCGCACGACCGGATTTCGTCAGCCGCGTCACGATCACATCGATCGACGGACAAGGCCGGGGAACCACCCTGCTTCAAGATGGCTCCTTCTTCCGCCTGCCCGACGCCGGAGCGGAGAAGAACCGTTTCACCATTCCAGATCGGGAGATCAGACGGCTGGAACTGACCCTGGAGGGTCTGGATCAGGGCTATCTCGACCCGAGATTCACCCTGGAAGCGCGACGAATACTGCCCGTGTCAGAGAAGAACGGCGCCGCATTGGAGATCACCGAAGTTCGACAACTCCCTCGAGCGACCGAGCTGGTCGTCAAGCGGCCCAGGGGGCTGGTACCCCGCCGGCTCCGTCTGATGACGACCACCGGAACCTTCCACCGCAAGATCACCGTCTGGGACGAGGGGCCGGGCG
The DNA here is from genome assembly GCA_030609785.1 of Holophagae bacterium. GTDB lineage: Bacteria > Acidobacteriota > Thermoanaerobaculia > Thermoanaerobaculales > Sulfomarinibacteraceae > DAOWGJ01. The sequence goes on along the minus strand of JAUWTC010000344.1, from coordinate 2,352 downwards.
CCGACCCCGAGGCCTTGGGCTCCAGCGCAGTACTGCGTATCGACGCCATCGCTCCGATCGAGAGCCTCGAAATTCCACTCCGTCCGGCTCGGGGCGACCGCCTCCGGGTTGTCATCAACAATGAGGACAGTCCCCCGCTGGAGACTCTGGCCCTGGCGGCCCTGGTACCCCAACCGGTCCTGATCTTCTCCCTCCCCGAAGGCGAGACGCACGCCACTCTGGTCTTCGGAGGCGGCCGGGCCCATCGACCCCGGTACGATCTCTTCGCCCTCGAGGGAAGAGGTGACCTCCCGGCGGCAGGAAATTCCGCTGACCGAGCGCTGGCTCTGCTGGATCCTGCCCGCGCTTCGACGGCGACACTGGGTCCTGTCGAAAGCAACCCCCTGTATGACGCCACTCCGGCCCTGTCATTCGCCATGCACCCGGGGGCACCGATCGATCCTCGGTTGTATTCTCATCGAAGGCGCATCAAGGTCCAACCTTCGCCGGAAGGCCTCGCCCGCATCGAGATCGACACCAGAGACCTGGCAGTCATGCGCCCGGACATGGCCGATTTGCGAATCATCGACTCGGAGACCCGGCAATGGGCCTATCTCCGGCAGGATCGGTCCCGAACCGTCGACATCGAACTCAGACAAACCGGCCATCGAGTTGAGGACCGCTGGTCCCACTATTCCCTCGAGGTCCCCGACCCGCCGATGACCGTCGGCCGATTACGGATCCAGACCGAGGCACCCTTCTTCGACCGCGACTTCAGGCTTCAAGCAACTCTGGAGGACGGAAAGAAACGGGACCTTGCACAGGGCCGGTTCTTTCGACGCCTCGGCGATCCCAGACCGGTGCGAGTCGACTTCTCACAGACCCGGGTGGTCGGCCTCGAACTGATCCTCAACGACGGGGACGACGCACCATTGGCCTTGCATTCGGTCAGTGCGAGGATCCCTGCCCCCAATCTCTATCTGGCAGCTGAGCCCGGCACATACGAAGTCTTGATGGGCTTCCCTGAAGCCCAACCGCCTCACTACGAACTGGAGAAGATCCGATCGACGATCCTGGCGGTTCCCGCAGCTGCCGTAACCTCGGGATCCCTTGAGGACAACCCTCTCTTCAGTGCCGCCCGCCGCCTCTCCGGAGCCGCCGACATGCAAAAAATCCTGCTGTGGGCCGTCTTGGGGTTTGCGGTGATCGTTCTCGTCCTGATGACACTGCGCACCGCGCGCCAGGAACAGTGATGAAGAGTACTTGGAGACCCAGTAAAACAGACGCACAGGTCCACGCCAACGAATACCCGAAAACAGTTGAACCGCCAAGATCGCAAAGAGCGCTAAGGTATTTATTTTACTTGTTTTCTTTGCGTTCTTCGCGCTCTTTGCGGTTCAAATGCGTTCTTCTTTTGCTGGCACCCCTCCCTCTGTTGGCAGCCTCGCCGCTGGCGATGCGGGTTGATGTGCAACCGACGGCGATCGCCGCCGAGGGCACGGTGATGACCGTCGAGGTTCAGTTGGCGCCCTCGGATCGCGGTCGCATCGGTCGCCAGGCCCGTATACGGGTCAAGTTGACCCAAGGAACAAAAACCACGGCTCACATTCTCCAAGATATCGACTTCGATGATCAGGGGATGACCCGAATGGAATACATATGGCCGCCAGGCCGCTATGAACTCAGCCTGACGGTCGAAAGCCTGCGAGGCACGGCCCAAGGCCTGTGGGTCGGTCATGTCGATGTTCCGGAGAGTCTGGATCAAGCCCCGAAACCGGCACCGCCGGAACCGAAGGTCGAGACACCGAGAGCCGAAACGGGCGCCCCGGCCGCAACCCCGCTGCCTGAAGCCGGCGCTGCCGCCCTCGCCGCCGCGCCGGTTGTCGCTACCGCGGGGCCCCAACCGAAGAGTCCTGCAACGGCGACCGAAAAGGCGGCAGTAACAGCCCCTCCAAAGCCGGCGCCGATTCTCCCGACCGAAACGATCCCTCCGACGCCTGAGCCTTCAGTTCCAACCCTGGCTGCTGATCCATCGCCCATGGCGACGCCTGCCGCCGAGCCGACTCCAATACCCCAGGCAAAGGACGAGGTCCCACCACCACAACCGGTTGCAACAAAAACACCAAGAGCCTCCGGTCCGGTCTACGCCCTGGTCCTTGACATCGATCCTTCGGACATCGAAATCGCCGATCGAACGGCCAGCCTGAGGGCCTCCATAGACCGTCGCGCTGAGAACGTCACACCGATCATCATCCAAGCAGGTGACTCGGATCCGACACTCGCCGTCCGCCGAGCTCTGGACATCTTGCGGCCTCATCCCGAGTCCAAAGCCATCGTCGTCATCACTGACGTCCGGCGCAAGGCATCACGTTC
>JAUWTC010000428.1 GCA_030609785.1 Holophagae bacterium | reverse complement strand
TCGCCGTAAATACCCACCGCCGAGGCATTGATCAACACCTTCGGGGGTTGGCTCATCGAAACCATGGTCTCGACCAGAAGTCTCGTAGACTGGAGGCGGCTCAAGCGCAGTTCGTTCTTGTATGCCGCGGTCCACCGGCCCCCGGCGATGTTGGCGCCATTGAGGTTGATCACGGCATCGACACCCTCGAAGACCGACGACTCGAGTCGCCCCTGAGAGGGATTCCACACTTCGTGGTCCGCCCCTGGCGCCTCCTCCGCCTTCCGAACGAGCCGGATCACCCTATGCCCCCGCTGCCCGAGGCCTTCAACCAACGCCTGCCCAACGAACCCACTCGAACCTGAAATGACAATCTTCATACTGAAGAGCATATCTCAACACAAATCTAGGGACCCGCACCCCGCCCGCATCCCAGCGTCCCAGCTTCCTGGCGTTCCAGCTTCCTAGCGTCCCAGCCTCTCCGCCGCATCCTGCCCGAAGAAGGTCTCGGGCGCCCTGGTCGCAGCGGCTAAAAAACGCAACCGGGCGGCAGCATCATCACCTTCGGCTTCGAGGACGGTCCCGTAGGCCCACCGGATCAGAGGCAGGAAGACCGCATCCGGCCACGAGGACAGGGCACGGTTCTCAATCTGCCAGAGGGCTTCGCCCGCCCTTGCGGCGGCCTCTCCAGGCCGGCCGGCCAGCACTTCCGACCGGGCTAGGGCCAGCGTGGCCAGGGCCTGGCATTCGGCCCGCATTTCGAGGGACCGCAATTGATCAAGTGTGTCCGCATCTGCCCGGCCCTCTTCGATCGCCGCCCAATTCTTGAGGACGAACGCGCTGTGGAGAATGCCGGGACCCATCTTCAAGTCCAGTCCGCACGAAGAAAAACGGCCACCGTAGAAGTTGAAAACGACCTCGAGTTGGCGGCGGTAGTGGTCGAACTGGAATGAACCAAGGGTCTTGGATGTCTCCCTCCACGCGCTGTCATCCTGAGTCAAGGCGTCGTCCAAACCCAAATCCAAGAGCTCATCGACCGGCCCAAATCCCTGCCCCATCGAGTCGATCGCTTCCCGCAGAGCCGCCCTGCCCTCCGGTCGATCACCTGCCAGCAGACGCAACTCCCCGATCCTACGGTTGAGCCGACGCATTTGAACACCAGAGGTCTTAGCGTCCTCAAGAATACGGGCGCCTCCTTCAGGGTGCCCCGCGTCAGCGAGAGCCTTCGCCATGATGAAGGCAGCTCCGGCACGATAAGGCGGCCTCGGCCACACGGCGGCGTGCCGGCCACCCAACTGCTCAACTTCCAGATCCCAGCGACTGTCCAGATTCTGAAGCCTGGCAGCCGTGTGGACTGTGTCAATCCAAAATGCCATTGTGGCCTCCATGCTCAGTCCATCGATGGTGCCATCAACGTCGATCTCTACCGTGCGATGCGCCAGCTGAATTACCGGAGGACCCGACACGTTTCTACTGGGCTCAATCAAAATGTCTGGTTCGCTCTCCTCGCCCAAAAGGGCATAGCTCAGCAGTCCAACTTTGACACTGGCGATTTGTTCAGGACTGGTCAGTTCCGGGGATCTGGAAGGGAAAAGACCAGGATCCACGATTGCTGTAAAAGCCTGAAACCCCAGCTCGTTGTTCACTCCCGCCAGCACCAACTCGTTCCGGCCATCACCATTGAAATCGAAGGCTTTTCCCGCTCGAAAATGACCGGAATTCACTAACACGACTCTGGGTACTTGGCCCTCTGCCGCCGACCATACCCCCACCGCTCCCGGATACCACGATCGATCGGTGACGGTCCATACGGCACTGTCGCCCAGGCCTCGACCAAGATCGATAACCTCGAGACCTGTGATCTGGAGAGTCTCACTCATCCCGGGGAACTGTGGTACACCGCTGTAATCCGTTGTTACCCTGAATTCCTTCAGCGGCAAACCACTCCTGGAAAACAGTCTGAGGTCCAGTCTCCTACGCCCCGGTAGACCCTGCGCCACCCCGGCCAATACGGCCTGACCTCCTTCTGGGGCGAGATCAAGAGCAACAGACAACGGTTGCAGACCTTCAATTGCCTCCTGCCATAATGTCCGGCCGAAGGCGTTCCGCGCGACCCACTCGCCATTCTCGACGGACGGCTGAATCTCGGACAGCCGGTCGGCCCCGGCCAGGCCCAGGGCCCCGACCAACGCGACGACAGCGATCGCCGCGGTGGCACGAACGAGAGTCCGCTGGGTCGGGCGCCACCGCCGAGCCCTGAATGCCTTCATGGCCTCGTCGGCGTCAACCCATCGGTTCTTGGGATCTTTCTCCAACAGCCGGTGGACAAACCGCGCCAGCCACCGCGGACAGTCGCCACGCTCGCGCCTGAGAGGCGGCGCCTCGTCCGTCACCTGCATTCGGGCCACGTCGAACTCCGACCGCCCCTCGAACGGCCTCTTGCCCGCCAGGAGGTGGTAGAGGGTCACGCCAAGTGAATAGAGGTCCGACGGCGGCGCGGGTTCTTCTCCCCGCACCTGCTCAGGACTCATGTAGGCCGGCGTGCCGACGGTCAAGTTGGTCGCTGTCAGGTCACCCCGTTCGCTCATCGGGCTCAGCGTGCCAAAATCGGCCAGCTTGATGACTCCCTTCGAATCAAACAGAACATTCGAAGGCTTGACGTCTCGGTGCACGATGCCCTCACGGTGCAGGCACACCAGAGCTTCGAACAGGGCCTCGGCGATTCGCTCGACCTCGAGGATGGCCAGCGGCCCGTCACCCAGTCGCTGGGACAGGCTGCCTCCCTCCAGATACTCCATGACGACCGCCATCGAAGGCCCAGCATCGACCAACTCATAGATCTGAACCAGATGCTCGTGACGCAGTTTCCGACCGACGCGCACCTCGCGTTTGAGCCGCTCGACCGCTGTTTGGCTATCCGGGCGGGCCAG